>JAGNOM010000043.1 GCA_017990155.1 Propionivibrio sp.
AGCTGAAAGAGGCTGAGAAAACGGGCCTCGCCAGACAATAAAAAGCCCGCCGGGTATGAACCGGCGGGCTTCGTTTTTTTGGATTCGATTACATCGGCTCGACCTGCAACTCGTAGGCATTACCGCCTACGGCGACACGGTAAGTCCGTTTTTGCCCGGCTGCGACTGGCGCACCGAGTGCGGCTGACGACGACGGTACAACCGTTGGCGTCGCCTGAGCGACCGGAGCAGCGACAGGCGCGGCCGGAGCGGCGGCCGGAGCAGCAGCCGGCGCGGGTGCAGCCGCCTTGTTCGGGTCTTTCTTCGGCACTGAGACCTTGAAGTTGCCCTTGAGGAAGTCCAGCCCCTTGTTGCCGCCCTTGGTCGCCAGCGCGCCGACGATGAAGATGTTTTCATCGGTCACCGGCAGGCCGTTTTCTTCGAGCACCTTCTTTGCCTTGGGAATGCCCGGTTCGAGGCCCTTGATCGGATCGCCAGTGAACACCGGTTTCTTCAGCTGCTCGGAGGCGATCTTCACGATCTCGGCGTCCGGCTCGACCGGCGTCTTGCCGAAGTAGCCGAGCACCATGTTGCCGTAGCCCTCGGTCATCTTCTTCCACGGGCCCATCATCACGTTGGCGTAGGCCTGCTGGAAGTAGAACTGCGACACCGGCGTGACCGAGGTGCCGAAGCCTCCGCGTGCGACACATTCGGCCATCGCCTTGATAACTTCCGGATACTTATGGAAGGTCTTGTTCTCGCGCATCATCAGCGTGTTGGCGGTCAGCGCGCCGCCCGGCATCGGGCTGAAGATGACGTCGGCGTCAATACCCAGCGCTTCTGGCGGGAATTCGTAGTCCTTCAGGCATTCCTTGGCGACGCTGTTGGCTTCCATGATCTTTTCGACGTCGATGTCCAGATCGTAGTCGGTGCCCTTGAGTGCGTGCCAGAGCGAAAGCAGGTCGGGCTGGGCGGTTCCGCCGCTGAGCGGGGCGCGGCCGACGCAGACGCCGTCACAGCCGGCTTCGATTGCTGCAAGGTACTGGGCGAGGCCGGTGCCGCAGGTTTCGTGCGTATGCATGCGCAGTTCGACCTTGTCGCCCAGCAGCTTGCGTGCCTGTTTGAAGGTTTCATGCACCTTGCGTGGGTTGGAGGTGCCCGAGGCATCCTTGAAGCAGACGCTGGTGAAGGGCAGGCCGGCTTCGAGAATCTGGCGCAGGGTCTTGATGTAGAACTCCGGGTCGTGTGCGCCGGAGCAGCCGCGCGGCAGTTCCATCATCGTCACGACGACTTCGTGTTCGAGGCCGGCGTCGGTGATGCACTGGCCGGAATAGATGAGGTTGTTCACGTCGTTCAGCGCGTCGAAGTTGCGAATGCGCGTCATGCCGTGCTTTTTGAACATCTTGGCGTGCAGGTCGATCATGTCGGCCGGCTGCTGTTCCAGGGCGACGACGTTGATGCCGCGCGCCAGCGTCTGCAGGCGGATGTCAGGGCCGACGGCCGTGCGGAAGGCGTCCATCATGTCGAAGGCCGATTCGCCGCAGTACAGGAAAGGTGACTGGAAGCGCGCACCGCCGCCGGCTTCGAAGTGCGTGATACCGGCAGCGACGGCCGCTTCGACGGCGGGAATGAAGTCTTTGGTCAGTGCGCGCGCGCCAAAGATGGACTGGAAGCCATCACGAAAACTGGTGTCTTGGAAGAGAATTTTCTTGGTCATCATGAGGCTCCGGGATAAGTAAAAATCGTCGTCAAAACGGGTGAGGATCAGCGCTGCAATTGCAATCCGACTAGCCGGCAAGTATCAAGGACCGGGTTGCAGCCGTCAATGCTTGCTTGGGGTTTCCTGCCTGCTTCCGGAGTCGTACGTAATGCGGTAAATCGCGTCGGCCTGATCGTCGGCGACGAGCAGCGAGCCGTCGGGCAGCGCCTGCACGTCGGCCGGCCGGCCCCAGGCACTTTCGCCTTGCAGCCAGCCGCTGGCGAACGGCTCGTAGGCGACCGCCTTGTCATCCTTCAGGCGTACCAGCGCGATGCGATAGCCGATCTTCGTCGAGCGGTTCCATGAACCATGCTCGGCGATGAAGATCTGGTTGCGATATTCCGGCGGAAACATCGTCCCGGTATAGAAACGCATGCCGAGCGACGCCGCGTGCGGCGCGAGCTTTTGCGCCGGCGCGGTGAACTCGGCGCACATGCGTCTGGCACCGAATTGCGGGTCGGGGAGCTCGCCGCCGTGGCAATACGGATAGCCGAAGTGCATGTTGGCGCGCGGCGCGTGGTTGAGTTCGTCGGGCGGCAGGTCGTCGCCGAGCAGATCTCGGCCGTTTTCGGTAAACCAGAGTTCCTTGGTTTTTGGATGCCAGTCGAAGCCGACCGTGTTGCGAACGCCTTTGGCGAAGACTTCCAGGCCGCTTCCGTCTTCGTTCATGCGCATGATGTTGGCGTAGCGCGTGGTGTCGGGGTCGCAGATGTTGCAGGGCGCGCCGACCGGGACGTAGAGCTTGCCGTCCGGTCCGAAAGCGATGAACTTCCAGCCGTGGTGCGTTTCGGTCGGCAGTCGATCGCTCACGGTAACGGCGACGGGCGGATTGTCGAGACGCTGGTCGATGGCGTCGAAGCGGAGGATTCGGCTGATCGCCGACACGTACAGGCGTCCATCCTTGTACGCGACGCCGACCGGCCGTTGCAGGCCGTCCGCCAGCAGTGTCGTGGCTTGTGCCTTGAAGTCGGCGCCGTAGCGTATGGCGTGCACTTTGCCGGCCTGCATCGAGCCGACGAACAGCGTTCCGCCGCCCCTGTCGTGCTTTCCCAAGGCCATCTGGCGCGGGTTGTCGACGCGAGCCCAGACTTCGATGGCAAAGCCCGGTGGCAGTTTGAGGTGCTCCAGCGGAAGATCGGCCGCGATCAGCGCGCCCGAAACGAGCGTGAGCAGCACGCCCGGAATGCGTTTCAGCCAGCTCATGACGGCTCCTCATCAAAGTGGGTACGGCGCGGAAGTGCGCAAAGGCGCAGATCGAATCGCGAAAAATTGGACCGCGCCAAAGCGGGTTCATTCGCCAAAATGTAGCGTGCTGGCCGAAGATCGTTCCGTGAATCGGCACGCTGAATGCTTTTACAGATGCTGCCAGGATCAGTATTCTTCCTGTTCGCCCGCCACCGGGCTCGTTTCCGAACCTTCGAATCACTCCTGGAGGCCTTGTGATCAACGCGATGATGAGACGCTTATCGCTGCCGCTTGCGCTGGCGTGTGTTCTTGGCGGGTGCGCGCCGCCCGAACCGATCCGGCTCGGCTTCATCGGTGGTGTTTCGGGTCGCGTGGCGGATTTAGGCATCGGCGGTCGCAATGGTGCAGCGCTGGCCATCGAAATGCGCAACAAGGCGGGTGGGGTCGACGGCCGCAGCGTGGAATTGATCGTCGAGGACGACAGGCAGGACTCGGCGACGGCCAAACAAGCGGTCGCCCGGCTGATCGCGCGCAAGGTGGACGCCATCATCGGGCCGATGACGAGCGCGGTTGCGGTGGCCACTGTTCCGCTGGTGAATGAGGCGAGGGTGACGATGATCAGCCCGACGGTGACGACATCGAAACTGTCCGGGATCGACGACTATTTCCTCCGCGTCATCGCCCCGACGACAGACTACGCCCGCAAGGGCGCCGAATACCATTACGCCAATCAGGGACACCGCCGGATTGCAGCGGCCTACGATCTGCGTAACAGCGCCTATAGCGAAAACTGGCTGGCCGACTATCGCCGTGCCTTTGTCGCCCTCGGCGGCGAAATCGTCACCACCGAGGCGTACGCGTCGGGTGATGAAACCGACTTCGTGCACATGGCGGAACGCCTGCTGACGAAGCGACCGGACGCCGTGTTGATCATCGCCAACTCGGTCGATACGGCGATGCTCGCCCAGCAACTGCACAAGCGCGACCCGGCGGTGCATGTCACGGCCTCGGAATGGGCGGCGACTGAGCGCCTGACCGAGTTGGGCGGCAAGGCCATCGAAGGCATGGTGATCGCCCAGTTTCTTGATCGCGAGAGCACGGCGCCGGCTTACGTGGCGTTCCGCGACGCCTACGTCGAGCGTTTCGCGCTGGAACCGGGATTCGCCGGCATCACCGGTTTCGACGCCGCCAACGTGGTGCTCGACGCGCTGGCGGATAGGAAGGCCGGCCAGTCGTTGAAAGAGGCCATTCTTGCGCGCGGCGTGTTTGCCGGCGCGCAGTCCGAGATCCGGTTCGATGCGACGGGCGACGCATCGCGCGCGACGTACATGACCGTCATCCGCAACGGCACCTTCGTGCGCGTGCATTGACGGGCGTGCCGGGAATGTCGCGCCCCCTCCGCTTCTGGCTCTCGCTTGGACTATCGACGCTCGTTGCCCTGGCGGTGATGGCCGTGACGCTGGTCGTCCTTGGCGTGCTGGTGCCGCGGCTCAATACCGAGGTCGAAGCGCAGAACCGGGTGCTGAGCAAGGCCGCCGCAGCGCAGATCGATCGCTTTCTCGAGGATTTTTCCTCGGTGCTGGGCAAGCTCGGCGAAGACATCGCCGCTCGCCCGGCCTTGAGTGAAGCCGAGCTGCAGTCAATGCTCGATACCGTCACGCACGCCGAAAAGGGCATCAAATCGATCTATATCATCGACGACCAGGAGCGCGTGATCGGGATTGGCCTGCCGAAGGAAGGGCGTCCGCTGCGCGACAACCAGATCGGCATCGATTTTTCGGGACGCGGCTTCGTCGGCACCGCGCGTCAGCGGCAAGGCCCGGTCTGGTCGGACACTTACCTGTCGGCGCGTGGAAACATCGTCGTGGCCCTGGCCAGGCCGGTGACTCTTCCCGGCAGTAGCGCGGCGGCGCCAGTCATGAACGGCGTCCTGGTCGGCGAACTCAATCTGGAGGAAGTGTCGCGCTTTGCCGGCTTGCTGAGCAGTTCGGACGACGTGCTGACGATCATCGTCGACCGGCGCGGCAATATCGTCGGCCATCCCGATCCGGTACGCGCCCTGCGCCAGGAAAACCTCAAGCACCTGGCGCCGTTGAGCGGACGCGCGGATTCGCCGGTGACGGCGAATTTCCGGCTCGACGCGATCGACTATCTCGGCAGTACGACGCCGATTCCGGAGACGGGCTGGACGGCGCTGGTCGCGCAGCCGACCGAAAAAGCCTTTGCCATCGTGGGCTCGACCCTTGTGTCGCTCGGCGTCGCCAGTGCCATCGCGCTGCTCATGGCGGTGATCGCCGGGCTCATCGTCAGTCGCCGGATGATGCGGCGGATGCGGCAGTTCGCGACGCACGTGGAAGCGGTCGCTGATGGCCACTACGAAGCGAAGATTCCGCATTCCAGCGTCGAGGAGATCGAAAACCTGTCGCAGCACATGCATCGCATGGCCGAAGCGGTGCTCGAACGCGAAGCCCGTCTGCGTGAAAGCGAAGCGAACTTCCGCATGCTGGTGGAAAGCGCGCCGATGGGGATCGCACTGATCTCGGACAGCGCGCGGTTCGTGCTGGTCAACGCCGCATTCACGCGGATGTTCGGCTATGCACTGAACGAGGTTCCGGATGTGCGGACGTGGCTTGAGCGGGCGTGCCCGGACCGCGAGTGCCGCGAGGATGCACTGCGCTGCTGGCAGGCGCAGACGGGCGAAAACGACGATCAAGCCGAGCAGGCCGATCGGGCCGGGAAGCAGCGTCTTTTCAGTTTCCGGCGCGCCGATGGGCAGTATCGCGAAGTCGAACTCGTCGCCGAACGCCTGCCCGACGGGCGCATTCTCGTGACCTTTTCGGATGTGACCGAGCGACGGCGGGACGAAGTGCGTTTGCAGCGCGCGGCCAAGGTGTTTTCGCACGCGCGCGAAGGCATCATCATTACCGACGCCGCCGGCACCATCGTTGAAGTCAACGACACCTTTACCCGGATTACCGGCTACACCCACGAGGAGTCGATCGGCCAGAATCCGCGCCTCCTTAAATCCGGCGTGCAGGGCCCCGAGTTCTACGACACCATGTGGCAGTCGCTGGTGCACAGCGGCCACTGGTACGGCGAGCTCTGGAACCGGACCCGCAACGGCGAGCTCTATGCCGCGCTGACCAACATCACGGCCGTGTGCGATGCGGACGGCAAGACGCAGAACTACGTCGCGCTGTTCACCGACATCACGCAGATGAAGGCGTATCAGCGGCAACTGGAACACGTCGCGCACTACGACGCGCTGACCGGCCTGCCGAACCGCGTCCTGCTGGCCGACCGCCTGCGGCGCGCGATGATCCAGAGTCAGCGGCGCAGCCTGTCGCTGGCCGTGCTGTACCTCGACCTGGACGGTTTCAAACTGGTCAACGATCACTTCGACCACGACGTCGGCGACCGGCTGCTGGTCGCCATCGCCCAGCGCATGAAGGAAGTGCTGCGCGACGGCGACACCATTTCGCGCATCGGCGGCGACGAGTTCGTCGCGGTTCTCGTCGATCTCGATCAGGAACAGGATTGCCTGCCGGTTCTGGAACGATTGCTGGAAGCCGCCTCGAGTCCGTTTGTCGTCGACGGCCATCAGCTGCAGGTGTCGGCCAGTATCGGCGTGACCTTCTTCCCGCAGGACGAGGTGGATGCCGACCAGCTGATGCGCCATGCCGATCAGGCCATGTATCAGGCCAAGCAGTCGGGACGGAATCGCTATCACGTTTTTGATGTCGCCCAGGATGCGGCGGCGATGAACCAGGTCAGGAATCTGGCCGACATTCGCGGCGCGCTCGACCGGGGTGAGTTCGTGCTGTACTACCAGCCCAAGGTCAACATGCGAAGCGGCGCGGTGATCGGCGCCGAAGCCTTGATCCGCTGGCAGCATCCGCAACGTGGCCTGCTTTTGCCGGCCGCCTTCATGCCCCTGATCGAGGACCATCCGATCAGCGTCGAGTTGGGCGAATGGGTCATCGATACGGCGCTTGCGCAGATCGACGCCTGGCGTGCGGGTGGGCTGGACATCCCGGTCAGCGTCAATGTCGGCGCCCGCCAGTTGCTGGAAGGCAGTTTCTCAGCACGCCTGTCCGCCGTGCTGGCGGCGCATCCGGACGTGCCGCACGATCGTCTCGAGCTGGAAATCCTGGAAACGAGCGCACTGGAGGACGTGGCGCAGGTCTCCGAACTGATGTACGCCTGCCTCGAATCAGGCGTCAGTTTCTCGCTGGACGACTTCGGAACCGGCTACTCGTCACTGACCTACCTCAAACAGCTTCCCGCGCGGATGTTGAAGATCGATCAGAGTTTCGTGCGCGGCATGCTCGACGACCCGAACGATCTGGCTATCGTCAACGGCGTCATCGGCCTCGCCTCGGCGTTTCGTCGGCAGGTGATCGCCGAGGGCGTCGAAACGGTCGCGCATGGCGCAAAGCTGCTCGCACTCGGGTGCGAACTGGCGCAAGGCTACGGAATCGCACGCCCCATGCCGGCCGCCGATTTGCCCGATTGGGTGGCGAGCTGGAAACCGGATGCCGTGTGGCGGTCGAGCGTTTGAACAGCGGGATGGCGAGTGTCCGTCGTTGCGGCGGAATGTCAAGGCCAGGCCGACGTCGCCTGAATACGCCTTAGTCGGCAAACCGTCGCGGCTGTTCGGGAGATTTCTGCCGCCGATGTCAGGCAACAACGACGCGATTGCGCCCGAGTGCCTTGGCTTCGAGCAAGAGCGCATCCGCCCGGTTGATCGTGTCGGAGTAGCTTTCACCCGGTTGGTATTGGGTCAGACCAAAGCTGGCGGTAATCGGCGGTGATTCGGCTTGCGGCAGCTCGATCTGAACTTGCTCGATACTCGATCGAATGCGCTCGGTAACCTGCGTCGCGAATTCGGTCGACGTTTCCGGCAACAGCACCAAAAACTCCTCCCCGCCCCACCGTCCGCAGACATCGTATTCGCGCAAGGTCTTCCGGATCGCGTCGCTGATGGCGCACAGGGCTTTGTCACCCGCGTCATGGCCGAATCGGTCGTTGATCAATTTGAAGCGGTCAACGTCAAGAATGGCGAGGCCGTAAGGTTGGTTTTTGCGCGTTGCGCGCTCGCTCTCCTCGCGCAGTTGCTCCATTAGCGAGCGACGATTATCGAGGCCGGTCAGCGGGTCTTGCAGGGCACTGACCTTGAGCGCCTCGCTCAGCTCGCGCAGGCTGTTCTGGTAGCGGTCAGAAATTCTGGCGAGTTTTTCCAGGCGGCGCAGCTGCTTGTCGTATTGCTCCGCGAGGGTGAGCGATTGGTGGCGGCTGATCGAGTGGTAGCCATCGGAGATGCGCACCAGCCGCTCCAGCCTTTCGCGCTGGCCCTCGCAGTGCTCCAGCAGCTTTTCGAGCGGCGCGCGCAGCGGGTTGTCCTGATGTTCGGGACTGACGACCAGCCGCGCGATCAGGGGCAAAAGCTCGGCCTCGTTGGCGTGCGAGGTGGGTGTCGTTGAGGCGGTCATGCTTTGTCCGCGGAAATCTCGAAGGGGAAGCTGCAGTCTTCGCGAAACTCGTCGGCAAGGTCGAGCACCCGTTCGTTGCGCGGATCGTAGTGCCAAGCCACGCTGACCTTGCGCGCCTTGCCGTGGGCTTCTTCGAGCATGTCGAAGATGTCCATCATTGCCTTCACCGAACTGGTGTTCATGTAGATGAGGCGCAGTTCGAGGTGGAGCGGCGCCGTTTGCGCGGTCAGAAAGGTCTCGATCCAGTGGATGACCGGACCGAAAAATTCGAACGAGTTCTCGGGATAGGAATCGCCGTGCATGCGCAGGAGGCCCTGCTCGGTATCGGACTGGATGCCCGGGGTGGATTGGGTTGCAGCAATATTCAGATCGTTCATGTTGGGTGGCACTTAACGTTTATATGAAGGCACACAGGCTGAGAAACGCCCGGTTTTCGTCGATTTGTGAAAGCGAGGCCTTGAGCGGCAGGCTGGATTTGCGCGCCACGTCGATCAGGCCGAGTCCGGCGCCGCTGGTCGCGCCTTCCTCACGCGGCTGACGCAACTGTGTCTTGTAGGCGGCCTTGAGCTGCGCTTTGTCCATCGCTGCCAATTCCTCCACACGGGCGAGCAGCGCATCCCCGTCGGCTTTTTCGACAAGATTGCCCGCCTGTACCAGATAGCGGTCCTCGGCATCGCGCGCCACGACGACGGTGGCCGCACTTTCCAGGTCGCCGTAGCCGCGGCTTTGCGCGTAGTGCCGGATATTCTGCGTCATCTCAATATAGACGCTGAAAACGTCCATGGCGGCGGCCGGCAGCGCATTTTCGGCCTGCAGGTAATTGCGCAACGCGTTGCCGATTTCTTCGATCAGGCTGCGCGAAATCGGCCCGTTGAAGCAGAGCAGGATACGGTTGCGGTTGAAGTGGGTTCTCAGGCTGAAGAGGTCGATGGTTTCCATGGCGGGATTGCGCGGCTCCGGTCAGTCGAAACGGAAAGAAAGAATAGTTACATCATCACGTTGCGGCAGCTCACCACGATAACGGGTGAGCTCGTCGTCAAGTGCGTTGGCCTGTTCGGACATCGGCCGTCGGGCGTGCGCCAGGAGCAGCTTGGCAAAGCGGGTGTTGCCGAAGCCGTAGCCCAGTTCTCCGCCCGCCTGGTCGAGGAAGCCGTCGGTCGCGAGATAGTAGGTTACGCCGGGACGCATGTCGATTTCGGTGTCCGTGTACTGTCCGACTCGCCGGTCACCGATGGCGCGGCGGGTGCCCTTGATTTCGCCGATCTGGTGACCGTCGCTCCAGTACAGGCTGATTTTGGCGCCGGCATAGCGCAACTTGCGGGTGCCGCGATCGGCGAACGCCAGTCCGATATCCATGTTCGTGGCGATCGCGCGCGGTAGTTCGCAGTCGCTCAACATATGGCGCATCATGCCATCCGTCTGTATCAGAACCTCGGCGGGGGAGCTCATGCCCGCTTGAGTCATGGCATGGTCCAGCGCGGCTCGGGCCAGCATGGTCATCAAGGCGCCGGGAACACCGTGTCCGGCGCAATCAACGACACCGAGAATGTGCTGCTCGCCTTCGCTGCGAAAGATGTAGAAGTCGCCTCCGACCACGTCGCGTGGACGCCAGAGTACGAAATGATGCGCGCCAAGCTGCTGGATCAGTTGCTGGTTCGGCAGGATCGCGCGCTGGATCAGGCTGGCGTAATCGATGGAGTCGTTGATTTGTTTGTGCGCGCGGCGCATATCCTCGTTGGCTTGTTCAAGCGCCTGCGTACGCGTCTGCACCTGCGTTTCGAGTTCCTCGGTGTTGTTGCGAATCTGCCGGGCCATGATGCCGAACGCTTCGCTGAGATCGCCCAACTCGTCGCGTCCAACCGGCGGTAGCGAGACGTCGAAGTTTCCGTGCGCCATCTGCGATGCCGACAGCTGGAGTTTTCGCAAAGGCCGAAGCACCAGTCTTTCGACGGCATACCCGAAGGCGACCAGCAGGAGCCCGATCAGCAAGACAACCGTAAGCAGTGCCGCATTGAGCCAGCGGTCGTCGATCACCTTGACCGCCTTCAGATCGACCGCGGAAACGAGGTGCCACTTCAGTTCCGGGATGTAGGCCAACACCAGCAACTGTGGGCGGCCGTCAAGCTGGGTGTGCAAGGTGGCGACTTCGTCGGGCGTCTGTTCGGCGAAAGCCATGGCGGCGGCCAGCGCTTTGCGCGCCGGGTCGTCGGGCAGCAGCCCGCCAAGCGTCTGCGATTGATCTGCATTGCTCGCGGCCTGGTTGACCGCGATCAAGGCCTTGTCACGATGCGCCTGTATGGCGCCGGAGCGCGTGATGATGATCGGCGTGATGCCGGCCTCCGTGGTATCGATGAATTCCTTGAGGAAGGCGGACAAGTCGATGCCCGTCCCCGCGATGCCCAGTACGCGGTCGCGCACACGGATTTGCATGTTCAGCCAGACCTGCGTGATTTGCAGATGGGCGTCGTAGTTGACGTTGATATTGAACAATTCGGGCTGCTGTAGCGTGCCGAAGAACCAGGAATCGCTTGGTTTATCGATACTCAGCGTATATCGCGGCTGGTCGCTGAAGGCTTTCTGGTCGTCGTTGAAGTAGAAACCCTTGCTGCCCTTGCTGGTCAGAAAATAGGAACGGCTGCTCAGATCGAAGCGGTAGCCCTCGGCCTCCCTGAAAAACTGGGTTCTGAGCTTTGGGTTGTCTTCGTCCATCAACCACTGCCGGGTGATTTCGGAATTGGCCAGCCGTTTCGACAAGGCGAGGTCGCGCGAAATCGGCGCAAGGATTCGCTGACGCTTGAGCTGTGTGAGGTTGCGCGCGTAGGCCTCGCCGAAGTGGTTGCGCACGCTGTCCAGAATCTGCCAGCCGATCAGGCTCGCCGGCGCAAGCGCCAGCAAACATGCCAAGACCAGCGCCAGCATCGACTTGGCCCTCAGACCGAATCCCCAGGTTGCCATCGCAGTGTTGTTCTTTTAGGTAATGCTGGATTCTACATCGTGTCAGGTGGGCGACGTGGGTGGAGGCAGACATCCCGGTAGATATGCGCTGGGCAATGATCGTCGCCCACCCGACGTCCGCGTCGGTTCGTCATGTGCGGCACTGATCGCGATCCGGAATATCGTTATCGCCAAATCTTCGTTTGCCGTTATAACGACGAGTGCTAAAGTTCACCCCTCGCAACGCCAACCTCGCCTGAACGGCCCACGAATCAAAGCCTTCGGGCGCGTCGTACCCAAGAATAACAATACGGACTTTCCTGTGATCGATATTGAACACATCTCCAAGTACTACGTTGTAGACGGTCGTGACATTCCCGCCATCACCGACATCAACCTGCGCGTTGAACAGGGCGAAATCTTCGGCATCATCGGCGCCTCAGGCGCTGGCAAAAGCACGCTGATTCGCACGCTGAATCTCCTGGAACGGCCGGACAGCGGCCGCATCCTGGTCGACGGTAGCGACATCACGAAGTTGTCGAAAATCGAGCTTCAGGCCTACCGCCGCAAGGCCGGGATGATCTTCCAGCATTTCAACCTGATCGGCGCCAAGACGGTCGGCGACAACATCCGGTTTCCGCTGAAACTGACGGGCGAATACACCGACGCCGAGATGGACGCGCGGGTCGGTGAGTTGCTGGAACTCGTCGAGCTGACCGAACACCGTGACAAGTATCCGGCGCAGCTTTCCGGCGGGCAGAAGCAGCGCGTCGGCATCGCGCGGGCGCTGGCCAATCATCCGAAACTGCTGCTCTGCGATGAGGCGACGTCAGCGCTCGATCCGCAAACGACGCAGGCCATACTCCGCCTGCTGCGCGACATCAACCGCCGCTTTGGCCTGACGATCGTCCTGATCACGCACGAGATGGACGTCATCCGGTCGATCTGCGACCGCGTCGCCGTGCTCGACAAGGGCTTTGTCGTCGAACACGGGCCGGTCGCCGACGTCCTGCTGCACCCGAAGCATCCGGTCACGCGCGGCATGGTGCGCGAGAGCAGCCATCATGAGGAGAGCGCCGATCTGGGCTCGGTCCTTGGATTGTCCGGGCCACTGCTGCGCCTCACTTTTCTTGGTGAGATTACGTATCAACCGGTACTGGAGAACATCGCGAAGGCACTCAACGTCAGTTTCAATATTCTCGAAGGCGTCATCGGCCGCATCAAGGACACGCCCTACGGCCAGCTCACCGTGCAGGTGATCGGTTCGGAAGCGGACGTCAGCCGCGTCGAAGCGGCTTTCGCACAGCAATCAATTCACTGTGAGGTGCTCGGATCATGAGTTTGGCGCTTCTGGATGCATTCCTGGCCATCGACTGGTCGGATATCGGTCTGGCGACCGTGGAAACGTTGACGATGGTCGGCGGTTCGTTGTTGTTCACTGTGGTGCTCGGCCTCCCGCTCGGCATCGTGCTGTTCCTGACCGGGCCTCGGCAGCCGTTGGCGCACGCACGGCTCTACGCCTTCCTTTCGCTGTTGGTCAATCTGCTGCGCTCGATGCCGTTCGTGATCCTGCTGATCCTGATGATTCCGGTGACGGTGACGATCGTCGGCACCTCGATCGGCGTTCCCGGCGCCATCCCGCCGCTGGTCGTCGGCGCCACGCCGTTCTTCGCGCGCCTCGTCGAGAACGTCCTGCGCGAAGTCGATCGCGGCATCATCGAAGCCAGCCAGTCGATGGGCGCGAGCCTGTCGCAGACCATCTTCGGCGCCGTCTTGCCGGAAGCGTTTCCCGGCCTGCTCGCCGCGACGACGGTCACCGCCATTGCTCTCGTTTCCTACGCAGCGATGTCCGGCGTGATCGGCGGCGGCGGCCTGGGCGACTTGGCGATCCGCTTCGGCTACCAGCGCTTCCAGACCAACGTAATGTTCGTCACCGTCGTCATCCTTCTCGTCCTGGTGCAACTGATCCAGGCGTTCGGCGACCGCCTCGTCCATCGATTTACCCGCAGTTGAGCGAAGGCCCACAAGGAAAGCGCTTCAACCCAATCACCACCCCAATCCCCATGAAGGAAGAAGCCATGAAAACCAAGTTTGTCTCGCTCGTTGCCTCGGCGTTCGCTTTCGCCGCTTTCACGGCGCACGCCGAAACCACGCTGAGCGTCGCAGCGACCGCCGTACCGCACGCCGAGATCCTCGAACACGTGAAGCCGGCGCTGGCGAAGGAGGGCATCGCTCTCAAGGTGAAGGTGTTCACCGACTACGTCCAGCCGAACGTGCAGGTCGCCGAGAAGAAGATCGATGTGAACTTCTTCCAGCACAAGCCATATCTCGACGAATTCAACAAGAACAAGGGCACCAATCTGGTTGCGGTGGCTCCGGTACATGTCGAACCGTACGGTGCGTACTCGAAGAAGGTGAAGAAGGTCGCCGATCTGCCTAACGGCGCAATCATCGCCATTCCGAACGATCCGTCCAATGGCGGACGCGCACTGATCCTGCTCGAACAGAACGGTCTGATCAAGCTCAAGGACTCGAAGAATATTCTGTCGACGGTCAAGGACATCGCCGAGAATCCGAAGGGCTTCAAGATC
>JAGNOM010000251.1 GCA_017990155.1 Propionivibrio sp.
GATCATTTTCGAGCGCTTCCGGCAGGGCGAGAACTTCGTGACGCGGAGCCACGAAGGAACCGGTTTGGGTCTGGCGCTCTCTCAGCAGCTGATCAAACACATGAACGGGCAGATCGGAGTTGCGTCGAAACCGGGTGAGGGATCGACCTTTTTCGTAATTTTGCCCACCTTCGGTCCGAACAACTAAAGCGCGCGTAGCGGATACGCCGGAACAACGTAGCGAGATCAAACATGACAATAGCGAAGATCAAACGGGCCTTGGTGGTGGACGACGTTCCCTCGAATCGCAAGCTCGCTCTTGTCTTCCTGTCCAAACTCGGATGGGACGCGGCGGACGTGGATGGCGGAAAAACGGCGCTCGAATGGCTTGCCGCCAACCCGGATGTAGACCTCGTGCTGCTCGATATCAGCATGCCGGACCTTTGCGGCGAGGATGTCTGTCTGCGCTTGCGTGCCATACCGAGATTTGCGGCGCTACCGATCGTCGCCTATACGGCGCATGCGCTGCCCGGCGATATCGATCGATTTCTGGCGAACGGATTTAACGCCGTGCTGGTCAAGCCGATATCGCTTCAGGGTCTGCGCGACCTGATCTCAAAGCTTGTTCCGGACTGAGCTGCGAGTGCCGTGACCCGGTGTTCCGCGGCGCAGCGGGTCAAGCAGTGACGACAATCCGTTGTGATCGATCTCGTGCATCAGCGCCAGCAGGCGACCCAGCTCGCCCTTGGGAAAACCCTCGCGCGCGAACCAGTTGAGGTAATTGCCCGGCAGGTCGGCGATCATTCGCCCCTTGTACTTGCCGAACGGCATGGCGAACGTCAGCAGTCGCTGCAGGCTGTCCGTGTCCATGGTCGATGGCGGCCTACTTCTTGTCCATCAGGTCGATTGCGCGCCGCAGTTCGGCATCGAGCACGCCGGTGTCGGTACCGTAGCAACCGCCGACGGTGATTTCCTCGATTTCGGGAAGCGCTGCCGCCTGACTCGCACCAAAATGCTGCGCTTTCCACTTGGCAAGCATCAGTTCCTGATCGTTCAGGCCGGTTTGCATTCCGGGCGGGACGAGCGCGCCGAATTCGATCAGAACTTTCACGACCTCCGGCTTGCCGCCACGGACAGCCATCGATAACGGCGAAGTCGGTTCGAGGTTGTTGTCGAAATTGACCTTGGCGCCGCGAATAGCCAGCTCGCGTACGATTTCGGCGTGCCCCATGAAGCAGGCGATGGCGAGTGGCAGGCCGGGGTCGCCCTGGCCGTCGTGCAACTCGACCTGCGCGCCGGCATCTAGTGCGGCGATGACCTCGGACAGTTTTCCGGTGCGGATTGCTTTGATCAGGTCGGCAGCTTGGGTCACCACAGAATCTCCATTGAGTGCAGGCGTAGCACGCGGATTTTATCAGTTCGCGTTGATCGGGAAGTGGCATTTGCCGGCCATCGGGAGGCCGCTGTCGTCACTTCTCATCGTGGCTGAGCGCGACGGCTTCGGCGACCTTGATGCCATCGATTCCCGCCGAGAGAATGCCGCCCGCGTAGCCAGCGCCTTCGCCGGCCGGGAACAGTCCCTTGACGTTGACGCTCTGCAAGTCCTCGCCGCGCGTGATGCGCAGTGGTGACGAAGTTCGCGTCTCGACGCCGGTCAGCATCGCGTCGGGCATGGCGAAACCCTTGATCTGGCGGTCGAAGGCCGGGATGGCCTCACGGATGGCGGCGATGGCGAAGTCCGGTAACGCCGTTGAAAGATCGGTCAGATGCACGCCGGGCTGGTACGAAGGAATGACCGCGCCCAGCTGCGTTGATGGCTTTCCGGCGAGGAAGTCGCCGATAAGTTGGCCAGGCGCTTCGTAAGTGCCTCCGCCAAGCGTGAAGGCGTGGGACTCAAGCTGGCGCTGAAACGCGATTCCGGCGAGCGGGGATGGCGGGATATTCGTGTCGCCAAAGTCCTCGGGCGAAATGTTAACGACCAAGCCGGCGTTGGCGTTGCGTTCGGCACGCGAGTACTGGCTCATACCATTCGTAACGACGCAGTTGGCCTCTGAAGTCGCGGCGACGACCTGGCCGCCGGGGCACATGCAGAAGCTATAAACAGCGCGGCCGTTGCTGGCGTGATAGACGAGCTTGTAGTCGGCCGCACCGAGCAGCGGATTACCGGCGTTCGGACCGAGCCGTGCCTTGTCGATCAGCGACTGCGGGTGCTCGATGCGGAAACCGACAGCAAACGGCTTGGCTTCCATGAAGACACCCACTGCATGCAGCATCTCGAAGGTGTCGCGTGCGCTGTGGCCGAGCGCCAGCACGACCTGGCTGGCCGCGATCTCCTCGCCGCTCGCCAGTTTCACGCCGCGCACGTGGTCGTTTTCGATATGCACTCCGGTGACGCGGCTCTGGAAGCGGATTTCGCCGCCCAGCGACTCGATCTCGTGGCGCATGCGTTCGACCATGCTGACCAGCCGGAAGGTGCCGATATGCGGGTGGGCGACGTAGAGAATCTCCTCAGGCGCGCCGGCCTTGACGAATTCGGCCAGCACCTTGCGCCCGAGATGGCGCGGGTCTTTCACCTGGCTGTAGAGCTTGCCGTCCGAGAAGGTGCCGGCACCGCCCTCGCCGAACTGCACATTCGACTCCGGGTTCAGCTCATTGTTGCGCCACAGCTTCCACGTGTCCTTGGTGCGCTCGCGCACGGCCTTGCCGCGCTCCAGCACGATTGGCCGGAAACCCATCTGTGCCAGAACCAGCGCCGCGAAGATGCCGGCCGGCCCGAAGCCGACGACGACCGGGCGCTGCGTCAGCGTCTTCTGCGCGCGGGAAACGAAGTGGTAGCTCGTGTCGGGGCTCGGATTGACCTTCGGGTCGTCGGCAAAGCGCGTGAGAACTGCAGCTTCATCTTCAATCTCGAGGTCGACGGTGTAGATGAAGAGCAGCGCGTTCTTCTTGCGCGCGTCGTGGCTGCGTTTGAAAACGGTGAGCTTGCGGATGGCCGCTTCCGCGATACCCAGCCGCTTGGCTGCGGCACTCGGCAAGGCCTCGGCAGGGTGTTCGAGCGGCAGGCGAAGTTCGTTGATGCGGATCATCGGGCACCGGCTTGCTTACCGTAGCCAAAACCGAATTTCTCGAGAATGACTGCCATTTCTGCCGTGTCGAGGATAAACGGCTGACCGAGCTGACAGGCGCGCCAGTACTGCTCGCAGAGCAATTCCAGCTCGCTGCCGAGGTACTCGGCATGGGCGAGGTCGCGGCCAAAGACGAGCATTCCGTGATTGGCAAGCAAACAAGCGTTGCGCTCCTGCATCGCCTTGAGCGCGTTGTCGGACAGCGCCTGTGTGCCGAAGGTCGCATACTCGGCGCAGCGCAGCGTGTCGCCGCCGAACAGCGCGATCATGTAGTGAAACGCCGGAATGTCGCGGCGCAGGCAAGCGAGGCTGGTGGCGAAGCGCGAGTGCGCGTGCAGCACGGCGCCGGCTTCCGGGCGCGCGAGGTAAATATCGAGGTGAAAGCGCCATTCGGTCGATGGCTTGCGCTGATTGCGATGGCGGCCTTCATGGCTGCCGTCGAGTCCGATAAAGACGATGTCTCCCGGCGTCAGGTCTTCGTAGGGCATGCTCGTCGGCGTGATGAGAAAACCGGCCTCCCCGTCCTGGACCGCGCGGACGCTGAGGTTGCCCGAGGTGCCGTTGTTGAGACCGCGTTGTGCGACGCGAATGGCGGCGTCAATGAGTTGCTGGCGCAGGTAGGGCATCTGGACTCTCCGGATTGGGCGTTTGAGGCGTCGGCGTTCGCGTGCCTGGCGACGCGCACAGGCTGAAACAGCGGTTGTTTAGCGCGCAGACAGGGCGTGCGGCGTACCGTCGATCTTCATGGGCCGCATTTTAGCAGTCCGGGCCGGCGAGATTACCAGCGATCAGGCCGCCAGTGCCTTGCGCTCTGCCTCAAGGCGCGCCATGAAGCGCTGGATCAGCGTTTCGTTGAGTGGCGAAAGATTGACGAAGCGGCAGCCAAGGTGCCAGAACGGTTTTCCGGTGCGGCTTTCGATCGGGGTGATGTAACGCACTTCGAGCGTGACGGCGAGGACGCCGCTGTCGTGCAGGTCGATCCAGCAGTTTTCCAGCTTTTCCAGCGGTTCGTAATCGAGTGGCTGCGGTGCATGAATGCCGATTCCGCCAATGGAAATGTCGTGCAGTGGCAAGGCCTTTTCCTGTGGCGAACCGCGACGGATGCGGCAGATGTAGGGCTTGGTCGACGGCAACTGGAGGCGAAAGCACTCGCGGCGTTGCAGGCGCAGCAGGCTCGCCGGGATCGGCACGGCAAAGGTCGTCTCGCCGTTGAGCGTGACCTCACGCCCTTTCTTGGCCGTGAACTGGATGCGGACACCATCGACGAACGTCGCGAACGTACTCTGCTCGGACTTGAGGAAGGCCTGGTTCATCTCGTTGCTGCCGCCGATGTCAATATAGAGCAGGCCCTTGTCTTCCGAGAGATCGAGAAGGACCGTGAGAAAACTCTGCCTTCCTTCCTGAAACAGCACCGTGACCCGATCGCCGCGCTTGATCATCCCGCGCAACTGAAAGATCACTTCGCGCGGGTTGCGCAGCGTGCAGCGTTCGAGTTCCTCTTCGGAGTAGGTAGTGTCCATGGTGTTCTGTTGCGAATTCCGGTCCCTGAAATTGCCGACATAGTAATGGCGATGACTCGGCGATACCAGCGCGTTCGA
>JAGNOM010000252.1 GCA_017990155.1 Propionivibrio sp.
CCGCGGCGACTTCGCCGACGCTGCGCTCGTCGGTGATCTCGAACTGCAACGCTGAATCCGTTTGCTGCTTGATCGGGATTGCGTAGCCGCCGACGCCGGTGCTCGACCCAGCGGAGAAGCGCGTCGCGCCGAGCGTGAGCAGCCGGTCGCGGAACTCCGCCCGCTCGCGCGTCGACAAGGTGATGCCGGCGCGTGGCAGGAAGACGCGCAGCGCCGTCATCAATTGCACGAACAGCCGGTCGCCGACATGCTGCGTCGCCGAAAAGCCGCCCTCCGCCTCGTTGATGCGCGGCAGTGAGACGGCCACTTCCGTCTGCAGAAAGCTGGTTTCGAGAAAGCGCGCGTGCAGCCCGGTGAAGAACATCTCGCGACGCGGTTCGGCCAACCCGAGCAAGGGGCCGATATTGACGGTGCGCAACCCGGCCTCGGCCGCGCGTGCCGGCGCGTCAAGCCGCCAACCGAAGTCGCGCTTCTTGCCGCCGAGATGCACGGCCTTGTAGACCACCGGGTCGTATGTCTCCTGGAAGACCGTCATCCCGTCCACGCCCGCCACCTTGAGTTGGGCGTATTCCTCGGTGTGCAGCGGGTAGATCTCGATCGACACCGAGGCGAAGTAGCGCTTGAGCACTGCCACCGCATCGCACAGATACTCGATCGGCGTTGCACGGCGGTCTTCGCCGGTGAGGATCAATACGTGCTGCATGCCGGTGCGCGCGATGGCCTCGGCTTCGCGCTCGATCTCCGCGAGCGAGAGCACGCGGCGCGGGATCTCGTTGGTGACGTTGAAGCCGCAGTAGGTGCAGCGGTTCTTGCAGTGATTCGACAGATAGAGCGGAATAAACATCTGGATCGTCCGCCCGAAGTACTGCACTGTGAGTTGCTGCGCCCGCCGCGCGATGGCTTCGAGGTGATCGCCGGCACGCGGACTGAGGAGCGTCATGAAGTCCATCGCACCGTGCGACTCCTTGTTCAGGCTCCGCGCCACATCGGCATCGGTCACGCCGGCGAAGAAGTGGTCGAAGTCGAAATCCTGGTATTCGGAGAGCAATTCCTGAAACGACATGCCGCCCCCTAATCGTCAAGAAAGCCGGTGAGCGGCGAGGAGGCTTGCGCCATCGCCGATTCGGCGGCGAGGTCCACCAGATACGCCAGCCGGCCGGCTTCAACCGCCAGCGAGAAAGCCCGCCCGGTCGCTGCCGGGTCGGCCGCCGTGGCGATCGCGGTGTTGACCAGCACCGCCGCCGCGCCCATCTCCATCGCCGCTGCTGCGTGCGACGGCCGGCCGATGCCGGCGTCGACGATGATCGGCAGACGGCAATGCTCGATCAGCAACTCGATGAGCATCTTCGTCTCCAGTCCGCGATTCGTGCCGATCGGCGCACCCAACGGCATGACGGCGGCCGCGCCGGCATCTTCCAACCGTTTGGCCAGCGGCAGATCAGGCAAAACGTAAGGCAGCACGACGAAGCCTTCGCGTGCGAGGATTTCGGTCGCCTTGAGCGTCTCCCAGTTGTCGGGCATCAGCATCTTCATGTCGGTGATGACTTCGATTTTGATGAAGTCGCCGCAACCCGCCGCCCGCGCAATGCGCGCGATGCGCACCGCCTGCTCGGCGTCGCGCGCGCCCGAGGTGTTCGGCAAGAGCGTCACGTTCTTGGGAATGAAGTCGAGGATGTTTTCGGCGCGGCCGGACTGATCGACGCGGCGCAGCGCGACGGTGATCATCTGCGAGCCGCTCGCCGCAAGCATGGGCGGAATCTGGTCGTTGTTGGCGAACTTGCCGGTACCGGTGAACAGGCGGTTGGTGAAGCGCACGCCGCCCAGGATCAATGCATCGTCGGCCATGGCTCAACCTCCCCCGACGAACGAGAGCAGTTCGAGCCGGTCGCCGGCGACGAGCGAAGTCGTCGCCCATTCGCCCTGCGGCACGATGCGCCGGTTGAGTTCGACGACCAGCGAAGCCGCCGGCAGTCCTTTCTGTTGCACAAAGTCGGCGAGCGACGCGGCGGACACATTCTCCGGCGCCCCATTGACGATCAGTTCCATAGACATCCCCAAAAAAGACCAAGAAAAAGCCGCTTGCCCCACGGGAAGGGCAAGCGGCTTTTCGGGAGCCTGGAACCGGAAACCTGACTGGAGAAACCGGATCACCTTGACTTGTCCGCTTCCCTTCGCCGGCATTACCCGGATCAGGTTCATAGGGTTGGACAAAGTCCTCTCAGCTACAACGCACCCCTAGCGACCTCAGCTTTATAGGCGAGGCGGTCGCGTCGTGTCAAGCGATCTGACAGATCAATCGCATGAACGCCGTACGCATCAACTCCTCCCACTTCAACGGGGAGGTTGGGAGGGGAGAAAACGTTCAGGACAGAACGCCCTTCACCGCTTCCACGACCTTTTCGACGGTCACGCCGAGGTATTCGTAGACCTCTTCCTGCGGACCGCATTCGCCGAAGCGGTCGATACCGACCACCGCGCCTTCCAGGCCCACATACTTGCGCCACCAGTCAGTCACCCCGGCTTCGACGGCGACGCGCGGAACGCCGCGCGGCATGACGGCGCTGCGATAGTCGGCGTCCTGCCGTTCAAACATGAAGTGCGACGGCAGCGAGACGACGCGCGTCGCAACGCCTTGTTCCGCCAGCGCTTTCTGCGCGCCCATCGCCAGGCTGACTTCGGAACCGGTGGCGATGATCACGGCTTGCGGCGAACCGGCACAATCGCTCAGCACGTAGCCGCCGCGCCGGATGTTGTCGATCTGCGCGGCGGTGCGCGGCTGGTGCGGCACGGTCTGGCGGGTGAAAAGCAAGGCCGACGGGCAGTTGCGGTGCTCGACGGCGACCTGCCAGGCGACAAAGCTCTCGACCGTATCGCACGGCCGCCAGGTATCGAGGTTCGGCATCAGACGCAGCGTCGCCGTTTGCTCAACGGCCTGGTGCGTCGGGCCATCCTCGCCCATGCCGATCGAGTCGTGCGTGAGGACGAAGATCGGGTTGATCTTCATCAGCGCGGCCATGCGGATCGCGTTGCGCGCGTACTCGGAGAAGACGAGGAAGGTGCCGCCGAACGGACGATAGCCGCCGTGCAGCGTCAGCCCGTTCATGATCGCCGTCATGCCGAACTCGCGGATGCCGTAGTCGAGGCAGTTGCCGCCTTCCTCCAGCGCGTCGGCGCGCAAGTGCTTGCAGCCGATCCATTCGGTCATGTTGCACAGGTGCAGGTCGGCCGAGCCGGAGAGGAATTCCGGCAAGCCCGGCGCCAGCGCGTTGAGCGCTTTTTGCGATGCATGGCGGGTAGCCATGCTTTCGCCCTCGGCCGCGATGGCCGCCAGCGATTCCTTCGCGCGGACGGCAAAGCCCTCGGGCAGTTCGCCGCTGAGTCGGCGCTTGAATTCGTAGGCCAGATCCGGGAAGGCGGCACGATAGCTGACGTAAAGCGCGTTCCATTCGTCCTGCCGCCGCGCGCCGGCAACGCGTGCGTCCCACCCCGAGCGGACGTCGTCCGCGACTTCAAAGGGTTTGCTGCTGACGCCCAGCGCGGCGCGCGTAGCGGCAATCTCTTCGTCGCCCAGCGGGTTGCCGTGGACTCCGGGCGTGTTCTCGCGATTCGGAGAGCCTTTACCGATCAAGGTCTTGCAACAGATGAGTGTCGGCCGGTCGTTTTGCGTCTTGGCCTGCGAAATGGCGCGATCGACCGCGTCCACATCATTGCCGTCCACGCTGCGAATGACATTCCAGCCGTAGGCTTCGAAGCGTTTCGGCGTGTCGTCGGTAAACCAGCCGCTGACGCGGCCGTCAATCGAGATGTCGTTGTCGTCCCAGAGGACGATCAGCTTGCCGAGTTTCCACGTGCCGGCGAGCGAACAGGCCTCGTGCGAAATGCCTTCCATCAGGCAGCCGTCGCCGACGAAAGCGTAGGTGTGATGGTCTACGAGCGGGAATCCCGGGCGGTTGAATTCGATCGCCTGCAGTTTCTCGGCGAGCGCCAGGCCGACGGCGTTGGCCAGCCCCTGCCCGATCGGGCCGGTCGTGGTTTCGACGCCCGGCGTGTGGCCGTACTCCGGATGCCCCGCCGTCTTGCGCGCACCCAATTTGCGGAAGTTCTTGATGTCGTCGAGCGAGAGATCGTAGCCGCTCAGATGCAGCACCGAGTAGAGCAACATCGAGGCGTGCCCGTTGGAAAGCACGAAGCGGTCACGGTTGGCCCACTTCGGATCGGCCGGGTTGTGGCGCAGGTGACGATTCCACAGCGCGACCCCCATCTCGGCCATGCCCATCGGCGCGCCGGGGTGTCCGGAATTGCACGCCTGCACGGCGTCCATGGTCAGGATGCGAATCGCATTGGCCAATGAAGTGGGTGAAGCCATTTTCAGTACTCCTTCGTTGCGGGTTGGATGGTCGGACCTGTGGCGAGCCAGCGGTAATTTCAGGCGAAGCGACTCAGAATCAAACGCGGACGACCTGAATAAATTCATCATACGTTCAGATTAGTTTCTTTTATAAATACTTTCAACCGTTTTTTAACATATTAAAGATTAGATACAACCGCCAAATACGCCTCTGGCCGCCGCGAACATTTACCGCCCGAGGGCGATCGGCTACCATGAAGAGCTTCCCGAAGCCCCAGATCAGTGCGTCGGACTCGCGACAGAGATGGCTTCTTCAACTGACTGAAAGGAATTACGCCTTGGCTAGTGCGGC
>JAGNOM010000044.1 GCA_017990155.1 Propionivibrio sp.
AGCGGCTGCACCGGCTTGATGCCGGCCGCGATCAGTTCGGTCGGGTCGCCCGTAACGGTCGCGGGCACGGCAATCGGCGCCTTGGGCTGCCAGCCGTGCATGTTCAGGAAGCGGGCGACGCTACCAATGGCGTCAACGGTGCTTTCGCGCAGGTCGATGCGGTCGTCGCGGTCGAAATCGACGGCGAACTGGCGCTGGCTGCTCGGCATGAACTGCGGGATGCCGATGGCGCCGGCGTACGAGCCTTTGATGGTGAGCGGACTGACGCCGTTTTCGCGGGCCATCAGCAGGAACTGTTCGAGCTCCTTGCGGAAAAAGGGCGCACGCGGCGGGTAGTCGAAGGCGAGCGTTGCGAGTGCTTCCAGAACCCCGAACTGGCCCATGTTCTGTCCGTATTCGGTTTCAACGCCGATGATCGCGACGATGATCTCTTGCGGGACGTCGTAAATGGCCTCGGCGCGAGTGAGCTCGGCGCCGTTCTCCTGCCAGAAAACGAGGCCGTTGGTGATCCGTCGATCATTGATGAAGCGCGCCCGATAACGTTCCCAGGAGCGCTGCTGTTCAGGTACGGCGGCCGGCCGGATGAGTCGCAGGACGGTGGGGTTTGAACGAATGCTGGCAAACTGTCGGGTCAAATGCGCGACATCGAAACCGTACTCTTCATGCATGGCTTCGATAAAGGCCGGGACTTCCGGATGGGCGCTGAATGGTGGCGCGCTTGGCGTCGATTTCGCAGCGTGTGCGCTGAATGGCGCCAGGCACGCCAGCAGTCCGGCGACGAGGGCCAGCTTCGGCAACGATTGCTTTCTCTTCTCTCCAGGTCTGGATAGGGTGAATCGCTTCTTCAAATCAAATGTCTCCGTTATTACGGCCGTCTCAGTCGCCGTATGCATTCCCTTAGTCGTCCCAGCTTCTCTGGATCGCCGTCGCCATAGTGCAGATCGGCAAACAGCTTGGCCGCTTCATTGGTCAGCGCACCGAACTCGGGGTGGGCAGCGCCTACGCGTGCGGCGAAGGCCAGCGGTCCTTCCCATGGCTCGCGCCGCATCCCCTGTGCCGCCAACCGTCTGCAGAAGGCATTCCAGGCGCGCATCGCCGGTGTCGCCGTACTGCGATGGAAAAGCGTCCAGGCGGTGACCACGAAGAGCGCGATTCCGCACAGGACAGCCAGCGTGGCCGTCATCGTCCGCCAGTCCGGGTCGTCCAGACCCAGTCGGGAGAGGACTTCTCGTTGCCGTTCCGGATTGTACCCGAGCACCCATTGATTCCAGGCGTTGTTGGCGGCTTCCCAGCGGTAGCGCAGGTCGCGCAACCAGTCGCGGTCGATGCGAACGAGCCCCGGCAGCGGATCGCTCGCCGGCAGCGCAGCCTCAATGCCGCTTTCGATGCGCGATGGTGCGACGGCTGCCGTCGGGTCTACGCGAATCCAGCCGCGATCTGCGATCCAGATTTCGGCCCAGGCGTGGGCGTCCGACTGGCGCACGGTGAGGTAGCCGTCGACCGGGTTGATTTCGCCGCCCTGATAGCCCGCGACAACGCGCGCCGGTATGCCGGCCGCGCGCATGAGGAAGACATAGGCCGAAGCATAGTGCTCGCAGAACCCGCTGCGCGTGACGAAGAGAAAGTCGTCGATGGCCTGCTGGCCGAGCAGCGGCGGCTGCAAGGTGTAGCGGAATGGCTCTTGCCGGAAATGGAGCAGCGCCGCGTTGGAAATCATCTGCGGCGACTTGAACTTGTCCTTCCATTCCGTGGCAAGCGATCGGGTGCGCGGATTCAGTCCGGGAGGTAGCGTCCGCGCCAGCTTCAGCTGGCCTTCGTTCTCGTTTCGGTTGACCAGGAAATCGACAGACGAGGCAAAGGAGAAACGGCTGCGCGATCGGATACGCTCGCGCGTCAGCGCTTCCAGGGTCGGCGCAAGGACACTGTCCTTGGGGAGCGCCACCGGCAGATCCAGTGCGAGCAACCAGCGCTGGTTGTGCGGTTCGACGGTCGTTACATAGCGGAACAGTGTGCCGCGCGCCTCGATGGCCGGTGCTTCTTGCATGGGTTGAGTCGCCTGCTGATAGCTCTGCCCGGTCCGTGTTGCGGTCCAGTTCTTGCCGTCGTAGTCGTTGAAGACCGGGCCGCGCCAATAGCGCTGCGACTTGTCCGGTATTTCGCCCTCGAACTTCGCGCGAAAGGCAATCGCGCCGGACAGAATAAGGTCGTTCAAGGAACCTGGCGCCATGCGCTCGGAGAGGCCGCTCAACCCTGAATGCGCGTCCTGCGGCAAGCCCCAGAGTGGCCCGGAAACGCGCGGGAAGAGCATGAAGGCGATCAGCATGAAGGGCAGGGCTTGCGCCAGGAGCAGGCCGCTGTAGCGCAGGATGACCTTTGTCGGCTGATCACCGCCATGGACACGGATGAGCGCGGCGGTCAGCAAGACGGCCGTGGCAAGGAGCCACAGGCCGGTCGGAATACTCTGCGAATGGAAGTAATGCGTCAGGAGCAGGAAATAGCCGAGCATGACGACGACTATGGCATCGCGGCGACTGCGCATTTCCATTGGCTTTAATGCCATGAAGAAAACCAGCAAGGCCACGCCGGCATCGCGGCCGAAGAGGGTTCGGTATTCCCAGCCAATGCCGGTGACACCGGCGACAACAAACAGCGCCAACTGCCAGCGTGCCGGCAGTCGACCTTTCTTCCACCACAGTACGCCTCGCCAAAGGATGGCGCCGCCGACGAGCAGGGCGAGCCAGAGGGGAACGTGTACGGCGTGTGGCGCGGCGGTTGCCACGGCGACGGCCAGCAACCAGGGGATTGTGCCCGGATCGAGTGGAACCGACGGCTTGGTTCGCTTAGCCATACAGCGCCAGAGCCTCAAGGCAGGCGTTACGGTGCGTGTCTCCCTGGTCCGGATCTATTTCCCAGCCGGGCAGGCGGAGTCCATAGCGAACATGGGCCGATTCGGCAGCAAGTATCCAGCCGGCGAGGATCGAAAGCTGCGTCTCCAAGGGCGCATCGGCAGGAGCAAGGGCTAGATCGAGCCAGAGTTCCTCGCTTGCGCCGCCCGCGAACTGCTTGACTAGCAGCGGCCGATGCTCGATGTCGCGCGCGACGGCTTTCCAGGCGATATGGCGCGGCGAGTCGTTCGGCTGGTAGAGGCGCAGGCCGGAGAAGTCTTCCTGGCCACGCTCACCCTGATGATGACCGGTGTGCGCGACGACAGATGAGACCGGTAGCGATGTCATGATCGGCTTCGGGTAAACCAGGCAGGAGAACGGCGGGTGCGGGTAGCTCCAGGCATGGAACAGCCCCAATGGGTAACGGGACGAGAGCGTGATCCGGCCGGGATCGAGCTGGCCGCGCGTGGGGGCCGGGACCTCCAATGTGGCGATTGCCTGATCCTTGCCGGGAACGTCAATCGTGGTGCCTGGTTTGCTGCCGAAGGCGAATGTTAACGAGCGCCTCGGATACGAACGCGTATTCTCGATCCTGATCAGGAAGCGGGCCAGATCGCCGGCATAAACCGGCTCGACACGGCCGGGCGTCAGACGTAACGCGACCAGGTTCCTGAACGTGTGCACCATGGCGACAATGCCCAGGCCAGCGAGCAGGAACACCAGCGCGTGGCCGAGGCTCAGGTCGTAATTGATGGCGCCGAGCAGCATCACGCACAGTACAACGACGAACAGCAATCCCGCGCCGGAGGGGACGATGAAGATTCGCCGCTGAGTCAGCACGATCGGCGACTGTTCGTCACGGCCGAAACGGAACAGCCATTGCCGCAATGACTGCACGATGGACATCAGCTGACCGGGATGCTCTGGATCAACCCGGCAATATCTTCGGCGCGCGCGTGGCCGGCGCTGGTGGTGAGGCGCAGCCGGTGGCAGGCGATGCTCGGCATGACCGCCTGCACGTCTTCCGGCAGAACCATGTTTCGCCCCTCAAGGAACGTCCAGGCGCGGGCGGCCGCCAGGAGCGCAAGCGCGGCGCGCGGACTCAGACCGTGGATGAACTTCGGGCTGTTGCGCGTCGCTTCAACGAGCGTCTGCACGTAGTCGAGGAGGGGGGGCGCCACGTGAACGGCCGCAGCCTGTCTCTGCAAGGGCATCAGCTGATCGGGCGTGAAGCACGCCGCGAGCTCCGGCAGATGTTCGCGGCGGCCGCCACCTTCGAGCAAGGCGCGTTCAGCGGCGCGATCCGGGTAGCCGAGCTCGATGCGCATCAGAAAGCGGTCAAGTTGCGATTCCGGCAGCGGAAACGTTCCGATCTGGCTTGATGGATTCTGCGTCGCGATCACGAAAAAGGGTTCGGGTAGCGGGCGCGTCTCGCCTTCGACAGTCACCTGACGTTCCTCCATCGCTTCGAGCAATGCACTCTGCGTTTTGGGCGTCGCGCGATTGATTTCGTCGGCCAGCAGAATTTGCGAGAACAGCGCGCCGGGGATGAAGCGGAAGTCGTTGCGCTCACGGTCGAAGATCGATAATCCGATGACGTCGGCCGGGAGCATGTCGCTGGTGAACTGAATGCGCGAAAACTGAAGTCCGAGCAGGCGCGCCAATGTGTGTGCCAGCGTGGTCTTGCCGACGCCGGGCAAGTCTTCGATCAACAGGTGGCCGCGCGCCAGCAGGCAGGCCAGCGCAAGCCGGATCTGCGTTTCCTTGCCGAGGATGATGCGGTTGGCTGCGGCGATCAGTTCTGTAACGGTGGCGGCTTTTCCGGTGGGTTCCATTGTTGTGGTGTTCGGGTCGTTGGGCTGATAATGGGGCGGAGCTAATGCAGCACTCACTGAAGCACTATATCCCGACTTGATTTCTCGCAGGGAGGTGGAAGTGGCCAGTACCGCATTCATTACGCATCGCGATTGTCACCTCCATGACATGGGGTCGTTTCATCCGGAGAGCCCGGCGCGGCTAGGCGCGATCAGCGATCACATGATTGCGCAGGGACTGGATCACTATTTCGCCTACTACGAAGCGCCACTGGCGACCTTCGCGCAGTTGCTGAGAGTGCATTCGGCGGCGCATCTGGAACGTCTGAAACGCATCTCGCCACACATCGGAATCGCACACATCGATCCCGATACGGCGATGAATCCTCATACCTGGCAGGCGGCGCTGCGTTCTGCGGGAGCGGGCGTCATGGCGGTTGACCTGCTGATGGCCGGCGAAGTTCAGAACGCCTTTTGCGCGGTGCGTCCGCCGGGACATCATGCGGAACGCGAAAATGCGATGGGTTTCTGCTTCTTCAACAACATCGTCGTGGCAGCTCAGCATGCGTTGAAGGCACACGGTCTGTCGCGTGTCGCGGTGATCGATTTCGATGTTCACCACGGCAACGGGACCGAAGATTGTCTCAAGAACAACGAACAGGCCTTGATGGTCGGCATGTTCCAGCATCCGTTCTACCCGTACAGCGGAACCGAATGCTCCGCATCCAATATCGTGAATGTGCCGATGCCCGGCGGGACAAACGGCGAGGACTTTCGTCAGGTGGTCAGCGAGATGTGGCTTCCGCGTCTGCGCAGTTTCAAGCCGGATATGCTCTTCATCTCGGCTGGTTTCGACGCGCACTACGAAGATGACCTCGGCGGGATGAAGCTTCTCGAGAAGGATTACGCCTGGGTGACGGATCAGCTGAAGCAGATTGCCGATGAGACCGCGCATGGGCGTATCGTCTCGATGCTGGAAGGCGGCTATGTCCTGTCTTCGCTGGCGCGAAGCGTCGCTGCGCATATCAAGGTTCTCGCCGGGCTCTGAAACATCTGCGAAACAACCTCGCGACCGGCTTTGGAATACTATTCGCAGCTTGTCTGTCAGCGGAATTGCTTTGACCGCGTTTTGAATGGTCGGGCGTCGCGCCTTCGGTTAAAATCGCAAGATCAATTCGTCGCTGTTTACCGGTGTTTTTCGCAGTTTTCTGCAGTTTTCTTTTTGGTGCTTGATTAAATGAACATGATTACTGGATCGATTGTTGCCATTGTCACCCCGATGCACGAGGACGGAAGCCTCGACCTCCCCGGCATGCGTCGTCTCGTCGACTTCCACGTGCAAGAAGGCACGGACGCCATCGTTTCGGTCGGCACCACGGGCGAGTCACCTACCGTCAACGTCGAAGAACATCACGAGATCATTCGTGCAACCGTTGAGCAAGCTGCCGGCCGGATTCCGGTCATTGCCGGCGCCGGCGCCAACTCGACGTCCGAAGCGATCGATATGACGCGTTTTGCCAAGGAAGTCGGTGCCGACGCCGTGCTTTCAGTCGTGCCGTATTACAACAAGCCGACGCAGGAAGGTCTGTACCAGCACTTCAAGTCCGTTGCGGAAGCCGTCGATATCCCGGTCATCCTCTATAACGTGCCCGGCCGTACCGTCGCGGATCTGAGCAACGAGACCGTGCTGCGCCTGGCGCAGATTCCGAATATCGTCGGCATCAAGGACGCGACCGGTGGTTTCGATCGCGCCTGCGAACTGATAGCGCGCGCGCCGGAAGGATTTGCCGTCTATAGCGGCGACGACCAAACGGCGGTCGCACTGATGCTGATGGGCGGAAAAGGAAACGTGTCGGTGGTCGCAAACGTTGCCCCGCGCCTGATGCACGAAATGTGTGTTGCGGCGATCAACGGCGATCTGGTCAAGGCGCGCGAATTGCACTTCCGGATGCTGGGTCTGCATCGGCAACTGTTCTGCGAAGCCAATCCAATTCCGGTCAAGTGGGCGTGTGCGCAATTGGGACTGGCCGAATCCGGCATCCGTTTGCCGCTGACGACCTTGTCGAAAGAGTGTCATGACCGTGTGAGCACGGCCATGCGCCAAGCCGGTTTGATCGCCTAATCTCAGGCATTTAGTTCAGGAATATTCGATGAGTCGTGTCGTTTTGCGCTTGGCGCTTTGCGCGCTGGCGGCCAATCTGGCTGCATGCAGCAGTATCGGGATCGAGCCTAAAAAAATCGATTACAAGTCCGCGTCCACCGTGAAGGTGCCGACACTGGAGATTCCTCCGGATCTGACCTCGCCGTCGCGGGACGACCGATTTGCCGTGCCGGATACGGTCGGTAAAGGGTCGGCGTCCTTTTCAGAGTACGCCGGAGAGCGTTCGCCGCAGGCACGGGCGCAGCAGCAGAGCGATGTTTTACCGAAGATCGACAAGGCGCGCATCGAACGTTCGGGGAATCAACGCTGGCTCGTCGTCGAAGGCACGCCTGACAAGCTCTGGGATCAAGTCAAGGAGTTCTGGCAAGAGACGGGCTTCCTGATCAAGCTCGAAGTTCCCGAGGCCGGCGTGATGGAAACCGACTGGGCCGAAAATCGTGCCAAGATCGCGGATTCCGGGCTGCGTGACCTTCTTGGAAAAGTCATCGATTCGTTATATTCGACGCCCGAGCGTGACAAATTCCGTACCCGCTTTGAGCCGGGAACGGAGCCGGGGACCACCGATATTTTCGTCAGCCACCGTGGCATGTACGAAATCTACATTTCCGAGGGTAACGACCAAACCCGTTGGCAGCCGCGTGAAGCCGATCCCGAACTCGAGGCCGAGATGCTGCGGCGCCTGATGGTTCGCTTCGGCTCGGACCAAAAACGCGCCGATGCGGAACTGGCGGCGGCGAAGACCAAGCCGATCGAGCGCGCCAAGCTGGCGCGCGGTAACGATGGGGCGGGGACGCTGGAATTGCAGGAGTCGTTTGATCGTGCATGGCGCCGTGCCGGCCTGGCGCTTGATCGCGTCGGGTTCACCGTCGAAGACCGTGATCGCTCGAAGGGTCTGTATTTCGTACGCTATGTCGATCCGGAAGCCGATATGGAAGGGAAGAGTGACGGATTCCTCTCCAAGCTTGCATTTTGGAAAGACGGCGCACCGAAGCCGGAAACGAAGTATCGGATCTACCTCAAGACGGGCGGCGGATTGACGACGGTTCAGGTGCTTTCATTGGAAGGTGGCGTTGATCAGTCGGATACCGCTAAGAAGATTCTTGGACTGCTCTACGAGCAGCTGAAGTAATCCGGCTTGAAACAGGTCAGCAAAAAGCTGGCCTGTTTTCTTATGTGCGGCAGTTCATCGACCGATGGTTTGTGAAATCGCGCACTCAATCGCCACGGGGAATTTTGTGGCGGGGTTCCGTCGGTATCTCGCGTTGATCGGTACAGCTAATGCGCTTTGCGTCCCTGGGCAGTGGTAGCCGCGGAAACTCGCTGGTCGTCGAGGTGGGTGAGTCGCGGTTGCTGGTCGATTGCGGTTTCTCGATCAAGGCAACGCTTGAGAGACTGGGGCGCCTGAAACTGGCGGCCGAAGAGCTGGCGGCGATCGTGGTGACGCACGAACATAGCGATCACGTCTCCGGCGTTTTCGGATTTGCGAGCCGTTTTGGGCTGCCGGTATATCTGACGCACGGTACGTTTTCGGAAGTCTCTCGCAGAGCTTTGAAAATACCGGAGTGTCGTCTGCTCGATACGGGATCGGTCTTTACCGTTGGTGCGATCGAGATTCAGCCATTCCCGGTGCCGCACGATGCCCGGGAGCCGGTTCAGTTTGCATTTTTTGATGGTCAGCACCGCCTTGGGGTGCTCACCGATGCCGGATCGATAACCCCGCACATCGTCGACGTGCTCCAAGTGTGCGACGCGCTTGTGCTTGAGTGCAATCACGATACCGATCTGCTGACGGCATCGTCCTATCCGGCAATGCTCAAGCGGCGAATTCTTGGAGGCCACGGGCATCTGGAGAATAGACAGGCCGCGGCGTTGTTGGCTCAGATCAAGACGCGGCAACTGCAACACGTGCTTGCTGCACATCTGAGTGAGCAGAACAATCGACCCGAACTGGCCCGTGAAGCGCTGGCCTCCGCACTGAACTGCTCGCCTGACTGGATTGGTGTTGCCAGCCAGGACAGCGGTTTTGGGTGGCGCGAGCTTGTTTGAAGTCCGTCTGGCGCTCTCTGCGTAAAAAAAGGACGAAAAAAAGCCGGCCAACGCCGGCTTTTTGGCACCGAAAGTAGGTATTACTTTGCGGCTTCAGCGGCGGCGGCTTCAACAGCAGGCGCAGCGGCTTCAACAGCAGCAGCGGCAGCTTCAGCGGCAGGAGCAGCGGCTTCAGCGGCAGGAGCAGCGGCTTCAGCGGCAGGAGCAGCGGCTTCAGCGGCAGGAGCAGCGGCTTCAGCGGCAGGAGCAGCGGCTTCAGCGGCAGGAGCAGCGGCGGCGGGAGCAGCAACTTCAGCAGCAGGGGCAGCGGCTTCAGCAGCAGGGGCTTCTTCCTTTTTGCCGCAAGCGGTAAGGGTCAGGGCGATCAAGGCGGCAACGAGGAGCGAGTTTTTCATTTGGATATTCCTATCAAGTAAAAAATTACAACAACGAACCAAAAGAACTTTGGTTGACTGATATCAATAAAAAGCCAGAATCAGCGCCGAAGATTATAGCAGGACGCAGGGTGGCAAGCCTGGGGCGAGGCCGTTTTTTGATGCTCATTGAATGTCACAAACCGAGCGTCGTCGCGCTGATCGATCCGCCGCCTTCTCTTGATATCTCGCCAAATCTCAGGACGTACGGTGCGCAGGCATCGCTGTCATCGATGATGACTCGCGATCGCGCGTGATCCTTGTGGAAGCGAACGAGCGCGTGCCGGCTATCCGCGATGAACAGGGCATCGTTTAGCGAATGCAGGTGCTCCGGGCATTGAACGACGCTCATTTGATCGGGGTAGCTCGCCAGCAGCTTGAACAGGCGTGGGCTGTGGCGGCGAAACGGCTCGGCATTCTTCAGCACGATTCGAACGAGATTGCGTTTTCCCGCAGCAAGAAACTCGTGCAGGACAGCTGCGTTTTCCGGGTGCTCCAACTGGAGTCGCGTGAGGTCTTCGTCGAAGATCGAGAGTGATGCCGACAATAATCGGAGGATGGTCTGCAGCGAAGCATCGTGTTCGGACCAATGTTTCGTCAATTCGCTGCGCATCGCAATCCCCCTGAATGAGTGCTCATGGTATTCGGTGCGCTTGGCCCTGATCAAGAACTCGAGACGCAAAAAAACCCGCCGGAGCGGGTCTTTTCGGAGCGAACGTGATTATTGATCGCTATAGGTGCGGCGGTTGCCGTTGGACGAAGCAAATCGGTCGTTTTTCGGACCGCGCTGCGGCGTCTTGGCGAAGCCGTCGCGTTTTGGTGCACCACTCGGCGCATCAGGCTTGCTGAAGCGGCTTTCGCTGCGCGCAGCCGGTTTGCCGCTGCCCGCATAACCGCCGTGGCCGCGATTCTCCCCCGACTTCCAGCCTGGGCGATTGCCGGGCTTGCTGCCAGGGCGCGGCGACGCTGACGGTGGGCGACGTGTCGGTTCGTGTCCGGCGACGACTTCAACGGGGATCGATTGCTTGGTAAAGCGCTCGATCTTCTTGACGTTGAAATGTTCGGCATGGTTGACGAGAGAAATCGCCAGGCCGTTGCGTCCCGCGCGTCCGGTACGGCCGATGCGGTGGACATAGTCTTCGGCGAACTTCGGCAGGTCGTAGTTGAAGACGTGGGTGATGGTCGGTACATCGATGCCGCGGGCTGCGACATCGGTGGCGACCAGAATCTGAACCTGACCGCGGCGCATGGCATTGAGCGTTCGGTTGCGCGCGCCCTGATGCATGTCGCCGTGCAGCGCGGCGGCGTTGAAGCCGGCGATGTTCAGGCGGTCGGAAATCGTATCGGCATCGCGCTTGGTCGCGGTAAAAACGACGGCTTGATCAATGCTGACGTCGCGCAGCAGGTGATCGAGCAAACGGTTCTTGTGCGAGAGGTCGTCGACGAAGTGCAGGCGTTGTTCGATGTTCTCGTGTTTGGCGTGCGAAGCCTCAACCTGGATGGTGAGCGGGTCGCGCGTGATGCGGCGCGCCATCTGGCCAACCGTCCCGTCGAGCGTTGCGGAGAAGAGCATGGTTTGGCGCGAAGCCGGCGTGGCGGCAATGATCTTCTCGATATCGTCGATGAAGCCCATGTCGAGCATGCGGTCGGCCTCGTCGAGCACCAGCATTTGCAGGTTCGAGAAGTCGATCTTGCCCGATTCCATGTGGTCGATCAGACGGCCGGGCGTAGCGACGAGGATTTCGGGGTTGCGGCCAAGCAGTTCCATTTGCTTTGGATAAGGCATGCCGCCGAGGATGGCGACTGCCTTCAGGTGGCGGATCTGGCCGGCGTACTTGTCGGTCGCGGCCGTAACTTGCAGCGCGAGTTCGCGCGTCGGTGCGAGAACCAGCATTTTCGGTTGTGCCGGCTGGAAACGTGGGCGGTCCTTGCTGCGAGCGCGTGCTGATTGACGCTCCTGGTTCGGCGTGCGCCGGGTCTGCGGAACGAACGGCGGACGCTCTTGAGATGCCAAGCGGTGCAGTGCCGGCAACATGAAGGCGGCGGTTTTGCCCGAACCGGTTTGTGACGAGACGAGCAGGTCGCGTCCTTCAAGGGCTGCGGGAATGGCTTGCGCCTGAACGGCGGTCGGCTCGGTGTAACCGGAATCAGTAAGGGCTTTAAGCAGGGCTTCGTGAAGCCCGATTTCTGCAAAGGTCATCGATCTCTTTCGTGTGGAACAGCGCTGTACGACCGGAATCATCCGGCGAACGGGCGCAAAAATGCGACGCCAACCAACGAAATTGTGGAGAGACTCTGCCAGAGCGAGAGAATTCGATACATTTCGGCACAACAAGCTTTGTGCCAATGCGGTGTTTGTGAAGCTACACCAGGAGGCAGGGGGGCTTAGGAGATGCGGCCAGGTTCGCGAAGCGAAAAATCATTGCAATTCAGTGCGATAGGAAGCATCAAACTGCATGAGGCGCGGATTGTACTGGCGAGCGTGCCGGGTGTCGAGCACTATTTTGCTGTAGTGCGGTGGCAATCATTCGCCGAGTGACGGTGAGAAGACCTCGGTGACCAGCACATTTTGCCGTCCGAACGAGAAGCTGGAGCGTCGCGCCCACAATACGGCGGGGGCCGAAGGGGCGCCGGGTTTGGCCAGATTCATGGCCGCGACTGCCGGGGCGAAGAGCGCGTCGCGCCGATCGATCCGCTTGCTGAGCAAGGGGCCGCGGACGAACCCGGCGTGCGAGAAGAGCAGCGCGCCGAGTGAGCGGTTGCCAAGGCGCGCCAGCCATCCCGTCAGCGGCCCACGCGGGCGGTGAGGCAACACGGTATGCGCAAAGACGACGGGTTCGCCGTCGCAGTAAAGCGCGACTTCGCGTATCCAGGCGAGCCGCTTGCGCCGGATTCCAAGCGCCACGGCTTCATTGAGTGTCGGCACGGCCAGTCCTTGTCGCAGAACGCGAACAGCAAACGCGCCGTGTGCCTGCAGTCGGGAAGTCAGCGAATTCCGGTCGCGCAGCCAGTCGACGAAAGGGAGTGATGCTTTGCTATGGACCGGCTTCTTGCGCCAGGCCAGTCGTTGCTTCAGTGTCATGAGGTGCTATTGCGGACGCGGCGATTTTTCGATGCCGCCGATGCGCTGGCCGGGTTTGATGCCTTTGCCGGCGAACCAGCCCTTGTTCATCTCCAGCGCGAAACGAGCCGGCGCGGCGGCGCAGTGATTGTCCTCGGTCTGCGGTTCCATATCCTCGATGTTCAGGATGCGACCCTCAGCGTCGAGGAAGGCGACGGACAAAGGCAGGAAGGTGTTGCGCATCCACATGCAATGGCGTTCCTCCTGTGTGAAGACAAAAACCATCCCCGCATTGGGCGGCATGCTGCGACGATGCATCAGTCCCTGCATGCGATTTTTTTGCGTGGCAGCCACCTCAGCCTCGATGCGGTAGAAGCCGGCGGTCAGTTCCATGCGCGGCATCGGCGTCTGCGCGTGCGCGGTGGAGATCAGCGAAATGATCAGGCCAATGGATGAAAGAAGAGGGCGCATCTCGGACTCCGGGAATGGGCGACGGGCGGGGCTATTTCTTGCCGCGAACGGTCTTTTTGGACGGGGATTTTCCGGCGCTCTTGGCTGATGGCCGCTTGCCGCCCTTGGTTGCTTTCTGTGCTTTCTTGGTCTTGCTGGCTGATTTTGCGGATTGTTTTGAACCCGGCTTTGAGGCCTTGGTCGACGCTTTCGGGCGTGGAACATCGGAGGCGAAGCTGACCGATCCGTTGGCGTCTTCAGCGGCCTTGGGGATGGCGTGGGCGACGCCGGGCAGGCTGCCAGTCAGTGCAATTGCGGCTGCGATGGCCCATTGCGGCAAGCGATGAAATCGTGAATCCATAGATCGGGAGCGCCGTTGTTTTTTGCCAGGGGCCGAAAAATCCGGCAAGGGCGTAAGCCGCCCTGGCAGCGTTGGTTCGAGCGCGTGATTCTATTCCAAGCTTGGGCGGAGTGGGGACGACTCGCAGACACGTGTTGATCTCGCCGAGCGAGCCACCCCAAGCCTGGCGGGTCAGAGGGCCCAGCCGGCCTCTTTCATCTTCGCCTCGATCCAGCGGCGGGCGTTGATGATTTCCTGGACCGGCTCGGCGGCTTTTTCGGTCCACATCTCGATCAGGAAGGTGCCGCGGTAGTTCAGTTCCTTCAGTTTGCGGAACACCTGGAGAAAGTCGACACAACCTTCGCCGAACGGCACGTCGCGGAACTGGCCGGGGCAAGTGCCTGTGACCTTGTACGTGTCCTTGAGATGGACGGCGGCGATCTTGTCGATGCCCTTGACGAGCTCACCGTCAACGTCGTCGTTCCATGCCGAGAGGTTGCCGACGTCGGGATAGACGGTGAACCACGGCGACTTGATGCGCGCGTCCCACTCCAGCCAGCGGCTGATCGAGCTCATGAACTTGGTGTCCATGATCTCGACACCGATCATCACCTGCGCCGCCGCGGCGCGTTCGACGGCCCATTGCAGGCCTTCCTCGAAGCGCGCGATGGTGCCTTCGTCCTGCTCCTCGTAATAGACGTCGTAGCCGGCGAGCTGGATGGTGCGGATGCCGAGGTCCTGCGCGAGGAC
>JAGNOM010000253.1 GCA_017990155.1 Propionivibrio sp.
CGGTGATCGCGCCACCGAAGATATAGAGTTTTTTGCTGCCTTCGAAGACGTAAGGCATCGAGATCAGCCCGTGCCTGGCGTCGGTCTGGTCGTTGATGTAGCCCCAGCACATGCTGGTGCCGATCATTGCGACGTGGTCGCCCGGCTTGGTGACGCCGGCGGCAAGGGTCGCCATGGCGGCATCGACGCCGCCGCCCATCACCGGCATACCGGCTGAGAGTCCGAGTTTTTCTGCCCATTCGGCCGAGAGACCGGCGACGACTTCACTTGATTCCACAAGGCGTGGCGGCATCATCTCCAGCGGAATGCCGAGCATGTCCAGCGTTTCCTTGGACCAGCAGCGGTTCTGCATGTCGTACACGCCGCCGATGTTACCGGCCGAGCTGTGATCGACGGCGACTTCGCCGGTCAGGCGATAATTGACGTAGCTGTTCGGGGGCAGGAAATACTTGGTTTGTTTCCAGACTTCGCGTTGTTCGTTCTTGATCCACAGGATCTTGGTGTAGCCGTAGTAGCTATCGACGCTGTTGCCGGAGATCTCCATCAGGCGATCGAGGCTCGGCAAAGCCTTGACCCAGTCGACTTCGCGCGTGGCGCGGCGGTCCATCCAGATCAGGCAGGGGTGCAGCGGTTTCATGTCGGCGCTGACCGGGATTCCCGATCCGCCATAGAGGCTGGAGACGCACAGCGCCTTGATCGATGAGGCGGGGATTTTGGCCTTCGCGGTCAGGCGCTTGATGCAGTCGGTGACGGCGGCAAACCAGACATCGGGCCATTGTTCGGCCCACATCGGGCGTGGCGTATCGACCTGGTACGACTGCGATTCGGCGGCGATGATCTGGCCATCCTCGCCGACGAGCAAGGCTTTTGTACTTTGCGTGCCGATATCGACACCAATCACATAGTCCATCTTCAATTCATCCAGTAAGAGCAGATTTGCACTGCGGGGACGGGGCGGTTCAATTCGTCCTGGCTTCGACGAAGCCCCGCGCCCGCAGGGGAACTACAGCTTATTTTTCGTCAGGAACGAGCAGAACCTTGATCGAATCGACCGAGTGCGCGCACTCAAAACCCGCTTCCCAGTCGGACAGGCTGTACTTGTCGGTGACGATGCCCTTCGACGTCACCAGACCGCGCTCGAGCAGATCGATGGCGACCGGGTAGGTGTAAGGCGAGAGGTGCGCGCCGCGAATGTCGAGTTCCTTGCGGTCGCCGATGATCGACCAGTCGGCCGTCGCTTCCTTGCCGAAGACGCTGAATTCGACGAAACGGCCGAGCTTGCGGATGATCTGCAGGCCCTGATTGACGCCAACCGGGTTGCCGGTTGCTTCGATGTAGACGTCACAGCCGTAGCCGCCGGTGAGCGAGCGCACGATGGCGTCCACGTCTTCCTTGGCCGGGTTGATGGTCAGGTCGGCACCGTAGGTCTTGGCCAGTTCGAGACGGGCATCGACCGGGTCGACGACGATCAGTTTCTTCGGCGTCTTGAGGTGGGCGATCTGCACCATGAACAGGCCGAGCGGACCGGCACCGGCGATGACGACGACGTCTTCGAGACCGATTTCAGCACGATTCACGGTGTGGATTGCGCAGGCCAGCGGCTCAATGATCGAAGCGTCGTCAAACGAAATGCTTTCCGGGATCTTGTGCACGAGCGCGGTCGACGTCAGGAGCATGTACTCGGCCATGCCGCCTTCGGCCACGTCGCGCTGGAAGCCGATGATGTTGTGCACTTCGCACATCCAGTACTTGCCGCTGGTGCAGAACTTGCACTTGCCGCAGGGAACGATCTGCTCGGCGGTCACGCGATCGCCGACCTTGACGCCGAAATGCTCTTCGGCGCCTTCGCCGGCTTCGACGACATAGCCAAACAATTCATGGCCGGGAACAACCGGGGCCTTGACCCAGGGCGGGTTGCCGCTGCCGCCCCAGAACATGCCGGCGCCGGAATGGCACTTGCCGTCGCTGGCGCATACGCCGCAGGCGGCAATTTTGACGACGAGTTCCCGGGCCTTCGCCTTCGGGCGCGCAATGCGCTCCAGGCGATAGTCTTCCGGACCGTGATTGACGATGGCGAGCATGTCCGCTGCTTGGGTTGTCATGGTGTGTCTCCTGTAAAAAATCGAATCGGGATGTGGCGGGCGACGCGCAGCGAAATCGCGGCGCGGCGCCCTGTCGATGGCTGGTACGTTTAGCGGCGTTTCTTGCGTTCGCGGCTGATATAAATGGCGAAGAGGATGATCAAGCCCTTGATGATGTTCTGCACGTAAGGCGAGACACCCATCATGTTCAGGCCGTTGTTCAGCACGCCGAGCATCAGTGCACCGATGAAGGTGCCGATGATTGAACCACGACCGCCGGCGATCGATGTACCGCCCATCACGACGGCCGCGATGGCGTCCATTTCGAAGCCGACGCCGGAATTCGGCTGTCCGCTCATCAGGCGCGAGCTCAGCACCAGACCGGCCAATGCGCAGGTGAAACCGCTGAGGGCGTAGATGAACAGCTTGTAGCGGGCGACGCGTACACCGGAGAGGCGGGTCGCTTCTTCGTTGCCGCCGATGGCGTAGATGTAGCGGCCGATCGGTGTCTTGTCGAGCAGGAGGTAGGCGAGGAAGAACGCGATCAACATGATGATGACCGGCGTCTGGATGCCGAGGAAACTGCCGCGGCCGAAAAAGGCAAAGGCTTCGGGCAGGCCGTCGATCGGGTAGCCGCCGGTGTAGATCAGTCCGATGCCGCGCGCGATGCCCATCGTCGCCAGCGTGACGATGATCGGCGGCATGCCGGCGTAGGCGACGAAGAAGCCGTTGAACAGGCCGAACGCGAGACCGACGCCGAGGCCGATGATGATCGCGGCGTAGGGCGGCACGCCGGCAATCATCGAGCCGGCCATCAAGGTGCCCGAAAGCGCCATGACCGCGCCGACCGAGAGGTCGATACCGCCGGAGAGAATCGCGCAGGTCATGCCGATGGCGATGATCGCGTTGATCGAAACCTGACGGGCGATGTTGAGGAAGTTGTCCGCCGAGAAGAAATTGTCCGTCGTCAGGATCATCACCAGGCTGACTGCGACCAACCCGGCGAGCGGGAAGAAGTAGGTCGATCGTTTCATCCGTACCAGCCAGTTGGCGGGAGCGGTCGACGAGACGCTCGGCTTGGGATTCATGTTAGTTGCCGGTTGTTGCATAGCGCATTACCTCATTGGAATTGATTTCATCGCCCGCCAGGGTGGCGACGATGGCCCCTTGCCGGAATACCGCCACGCGATCGCACAGACCGACGATCTCGGGCAACTCCGACGATATGAAAATGATTGCGTAACCCTCGTTGGTCAGCCGGCGCATCAGCATGTAGATTTCTGCCTTCGCGCCAACGTCGATACCGCGTGTCGGCTCGTCGAAAATCAACACCTTGCAGTGGTGATTGAGCCAGCGGGCGATGACCACTTTCTGTTGATTGCCGCCGGAAAGCTGGCCGACGATCGTCATCGGGTCCGGCGCCTTGACGCCGACACGCTTCATCATCTCGTCCGTCGTCTCGTATTCGACGCGGTGATTGATGAAGGGGCCGGGGCCGACGTATTTCTTGAGGTTGTTGATCGAGATGTTGTCGCGAATGGCGAAATCGACGATCAGTCCTTCCGTCTTGCGGCTTTCCGGCAACAGTCCGATGCCCGCTTCAAGCGCTTCGGCGGTGTCGTTCAGCGCAATCTTGTTGTCGCGGAAGTAGATTTCCTTCTTGTAGGCCGGGTCGGCGCCGATGACGGCACGCGCCAGCTCCGAGCGTCCCGATCCCACCAGGCCGGCGAAGCCAAGGATTTCTCCCTCGTGCAGCGTGAAGCTGTTGGTCGGCGCGCCTTCTGAAAGCTGGACCGAACGCGCCTCGAGGATCTTGCGCGGATTCTTTTGCAGCTCGGGCTTCGGCGGGAAGGCCTGTTCGAGGCGTCGGCCGACCATCCATTCCACCAGTTTGTCGACGTCGGTGTCCTTGACGTCCGTCGTGCCGACATAGTTGCCGTCGCGCAGGACCGTGATGCGGTCGCAGATCTCGAAGATCTCTTCGAGGTGGTGCGAGATGAAGACCATCGTCACCCCATGCGCTTTCAGGTCGCGCATGATGCCGAAGAGGTGCTCGCCTTCCGAGGGCGTCAGCGTCGCGGTCGGCTCGTCCAGAATCAGGATACGGGCATTGAGCGACAGCGCCTTGGCAATTTCGACAAACTGTTGCTGCGCCACGCTGAGCTGGCAAACCGGCACTTCGAGGTCGATATTGATGCCCAGTTTTTCAAAAAGAACCTGAGCCTCCTTGCGCATCGACTTGCGCGTCAGGAAACCGAGCGAGTTGGTGTATTCGCGTCCGAGGTAAATGTTTTCGACGGCGTCGAGGTCAGGAATCAGGCTGAATTCCTGAAAAATGATCGAGACACCTGCAGCAACGGCTTCGTTGTAGTTGGCGAACTCGCGTGCTTCGCCATCCAGCAGAATGCGGCCCTCGTCCGGCTGATAGATGCCGCTGAGGATTTTCATCAGCGTCGATTTGCCCGCACCGTTTTCACCGAGCAGGGCGTGAATTTCACCTTTGCCTACCGACAAATCGATATTCGTTAGCGCATTCACTCCTGGAAAACGCTTCGATATCTGTTCCAGTCGCAAAACCGTATTCATACTTGTTCCATATTCAAGAAGAT
>JAGNOM010000254.1 GCA_017990155.1 Propionivibrio sp.
TCGCCGGCGCCGAGGTTCGCGTCTCGGATTGCGGAGGAAAGTCCTTGTGGCAGGGTCGAAGCGATGCGCAGGGGCGGGCGCTGATTGACGTCGAATTGCCGGCGCAAAGTTGTGACGACGAGAACTTTATCTTTGCCAGTGCCCATCTGGGCGAGGACTACAGCTTCGTGCGTTCCGACTGGAACGAAGGCATTGAGCCGTGGCGTTTCGGTGTCGAGACCTGGGGCGATTACGAGGCGCGGAAGATTCATACGATCCTCGATCGCAGCCTGTTCCGCGCCGGACAGACGGTATCGATGAAACACATCGCGCGCGAACGAGACAGTCGTGCCTTTGCCTATCTCGACAGCAAGACCTTGCCGACCGAACTGGTCATCCGTCACGACGGCAGCAATGACGAATTCCGCCAACCGCTCAACTGGGATAGCCGGGGTGTGGCGACCAATCAGTGGAAGATTCCCGATTCGGCCAAGCGCGGAACCTACCAGATCGAGTTGCGCAGTTCAGGTAGTTCCGGTGGCGGAAGCGCCTACACCGGCGATTTCCACGTATCGGATTTCCGGCTGCCCGTGTTCTCCGGCAGCGTGCAGGGTGTGTCGGGGCGTCTCGTTGCGCCGCGCGATGTGCCGTTGGCGCTTGGTCTGTCCTTCCTCAACGGCGGTGCCACCAAGGGCGCGAAGGTCGAGGTGTCGACGACCTTGCGACCGCGCTGGCCGGAGTACAAGAACTACGAGGGCTACCACTTCATCGTCGATTTTGATGAAGAGGGGCGTTCCGCGTTCGCCGTGGATGACAGCCGCGAGCAGGAACAGCTGATCAGCGACAAAGTGCCGGTGACGCTCGATCAAACGGGCTCCGGAAAGCTCAGCGTGTCCTTGCCCGAAAGGATCAAGGGGCCGAGCGAGTTGTACGCCGAGATGACATTCGCCGACCCGAACGGCGAAATCCAGACCATTCACGGTGCGGTCGAACTTTCGCCGTCGGGCATCGTGGCTGGCGTCAAGGTCAAGGACTGGACGTCGGTGCAGGACACCGGCCAGATCGAGATCGTCACGCTCGACACGCAGGGCAAGCCGGTCGCCGATGCGCCGGTCAAGCTGAGGGGCAAGCGCCGCATCGACTACAGCCATCGCAAGCGCGTCGTAGGCGGCTTCTACGCCTACGAGCATCACACCGAGTTTGTGGACCTCGGCGAGATCTGCAAGGGCAAGAGCGACTCGCGCGGCAAGTTCCAGTGCGAGGCGCAGACGACCGAAGCGGGCAACGTTTATCTGCTCGCCGAAACGAGCGACAAGGAAGGCAACATCTTCTACGCGGGAACCAGCTACTGGGTCGCCGGGCAGGGCGATCTGTGGTTTTCCGCCGGCAATCAGGATCGCATCGATGTGATTCCGGAGAAGCGCAGCTACGCGCCGGGCGAAACGGCGCGCTTGCAGGTGCGTACGCCATTCCGTGAGGCGACGGCGCTGGTATCGATCGAAGCCAGCGGCATCATCGATACGCAGGTCGTCGAGCTGTCGCGCTTCAAGCCGGTGATCGAGTTGCCGGTCAAGGGTGAGTGGGGGCCGAACGTGTTCGTCTCGGTGCTCGCCGTGCGCGGCCGCGTCGAGCCGCTCAAGTGGTACTCCTTCTTCGCGTGGGGCTGGCGCGAGCCGGCGGCGTGGTTCAAGGAATGGTGGAATCCGACGCAGCCGACGGCGATGGTCGATCTCGCGAAACCGGCGTACAAGGTTGGCCTGGCGAACATTGAGGTCGGCATCGAGGCGTTCAAGCTCAAAGTCGAGGTGACGCCGGACAAGAATGACTACCAGCCGCGCGACAAGGCTCAGGTGACGATCAAGGTCACCCAGGCCGATGGCAAGCCGGTTCCAGCCGGCACCGAAGTCGCGTTCGCCGCCGTCGATCAGGCACTGCTCGAACTGCGTCCGAACGAAAGCTGGAATCTGCTCGACGCCATGTTGCCGAAGCGCGCTTACCAGGTGCAAACGGCGACGGCGCAATCGCAGGTGATCGGCAAGCGTCACTTCGGCAAGAAGGCCTTGCCGCCGGGCGGTGGCGGCGGGCGCGCACCGGCGCGCGAGCTGTTCGACACCCTGCTCGTGTGGAACCCGCGTGTAGTGCTCGACGCCAACGGCAGCGCGACGCTCAGCGTGCCGCTCAACGATTCGCTGACCGAGTTCAAGCTGGTCGCCGTGGCCGACGCGGGCACCGGTTTTTTCGGCACCGGTAGCGGCAGTCTGCGCACCCGGCAGGATCTACAACTCATCTCCGGACTGCCGCCGCTGGTGCGCGAGAAGGATCGTTACAGCGCACTGCTGACCGTGCGCAATGGCACGGCGAAAACGATGATTGTTTCCGTGGCGGCAAAGGCTGGCGAGCGGTCGCTGGAAGGCAAAGAAGTGACGCTCGAGCCCGAGAGTGCCGCCGAGCTTGTCTGGCAGGCCGATGCGCCAGAAGATGAAACGGCAGTGAACTGGGAGTTCGATGCCAGCGATAACTCCAGTACTGCCAAGGACCGACTGCGCATCACTCAACAGGTTGCACCGGCTACGCCGATCACCGTTCAGCAGGCCACCTTCGCACGAGTCGAAGGCTCGCTGGAAGTCCCGGCTGCCGTGCCGCCCGGTGCGGTTTCCGGCAAGGCCGGGCCGCTGGGCGGCATTGAAGTCGCGCTCTCGGCGAAGCTCTCGACACCGCCACCGGGACTGAAGCGCTTTTTCGAGGAGTATCCGTTCGTCTGTCTTGAGCAGAAGACCTCGGTCGCCATCGGTTTGCGCGACGCTACGCGCTGGCAGCAGGTGGTGGAAGCGATGCCGACCTACCTCGACAACAACGGCTTGGCCCGTTACTTCCCGGGTGAAGCGCGTGGCAACGCCGGTAGCCCCGCTTTGACCACCTACCTGCTCGATGCCAGCCACGCCGCCGGGTTCGACATCCCGCCCGAACTCGCGCAGCGCATGGAACGCGGCCTCACGGCGTTTGCCGAAGGGCGCATCAAGCCCGAGCACTGGTCGCCGCAAAGCGATCTCGTTGTGCGCAAACTGTCGGCCATTGAGGCACTGACCCGGCGCGGTCTGAAACCGCTCTCGGCGTTGTCGAGTCTTGAAGTCGAGCCGCTGCGATTGCCGACCTCGGCGCTGATCGACTGGTATCTGATCGTCAAACGGCTGGGCAATCTGCCGGATCGTCCCGAGAAGCTGGCCGCGGCCGAGCGAGAACTGCGCAATCGGCTGTCCTACGTCGGCGGTCGCCTCGTTTTCACCAGCGAACGTTCCGACTACTGGTGGTGGTTGATGGTCAGCGGCGACGCCAACGCTTTCCGCTTGATCGAAGCGGTGATCGACGATCCGGCGTGGAAGGACGATCTGCCGGCGCTCATGCAGGGCGCGATGTTGCGTCAGCAACGTGGACGGTGGCTGACGACCGTAGCCAACGTCTGGGCGACGATTGCCCTTGATCGGTTCGGCAAGGTTTTCGAGAAGGACGAGGTGAGCGGCAATACGCACGTCGCGCTCGGTGCCGTTCCGGTGCAGAACTTCGCCTGGCAGGGCAAAGTCGACGAAGTGAACAAACTGCTGATGCCGTGGCCGGCAAAGCCATCGACCGACGATGTGCTCAAGCTGACGCACGAAGGCAGCGGCCAGCCGTGGGCGGCGATGCAGGTCCTCGCTGCCGTGCCGGTGAAGGAGCCGGTGGCCAATGGCTTCCGCGTCACGCGCGAAGTCACGCCGATGCAGGAGAAAGAGACCGGCAAGGTTTCGCGCGGCGACGTCTGGCGCGTGCGACTGACGGTGGAGTCGGATCAGGAAATGAGCTGGGTCGTGCTCAACGACCCGATTCCGGCGGGCGCGCGCATTCTCGGTGAAGGCGATGGCCGCGACTCGCATATCGCCGGCATGGACGAGCGCGAGACGGGCAACGCCTGGCCAGCCTATGTCGAGCGTACCTTCAGCGCCTATCGTGCCTATTATGGTTACGTGCCGCGCGGCCGGTTCAGCACGGACTACACGGTGCGTCTCAACAACGCCGGCGAGTTCTCGTTGCCCGCGACGCGTGTCGAAGCGATGTACGCACCTGAAGTCTTCGGCGAGGCGCCGAATGCCAAAGTGGTCGTCGAGTAAATCATTGCAGAGAGGATTGGCAAACATGAAAGAGAATCCGTCCCCCAGCTTTCTCCCGCTCACCGGCCTCTATGAACCCTCGGCGATCGTTCAGCTTGCCGATGGCCGTTTCCTGGTCGTCGAGGATGAGAAAGAGCGTCCGTTCAGCGTGGTGTCGATCAGTTTGCAGGGGCGCGTCAGCAGTTCGCCGCTGACGCCCGGCCTGTTTGAAAGCAGCGGCGGCTTCTGGAAACTGGACGATCTCGAGGGGCTCGCACTCGACCGCTCGGGCGCGATCTACGCCATCACTTCGCAATCGCTCGCTGGCGACGGCGACCAGAAGAAGTCACGCGAGAAGCTGGTCCGCTTCCGTGTCGAGGGCGATCGCGTCGTCGCGCCAGCATCGTTCAAAGGCTTGAAGTCCGCACTGGTCGCAGCGCATCCCGAACTTGCCACGGCGGCTCGGGTGACGGACGTCAAGGGCGGCGGCGGACTCAACGTCGAGGCGCTTGAACTCAGCGCCGAGCAAGCGCCTGATCGGCAACGCCTGCTGGTCGGCTTTCGCGGCCCGCTGATCGATGG
>JAGNOM010000255.1 GCA_017990155.1 Propionivibrio sp.
CTCACGACCTGAAACGAGCGGGTAGAACATGCGTTCGCGAATGTCGCCCGGAATGCCGGGGCCGTTGTCGATGACCTGCACCTCCAGCGCCAGCCGGTGACGCTTCTTGGCCAGCGTCACCTGGCGCGCCACCCGCGTGCGCAAGGTAATCTGACCGGTAACGGGCGATCCGTTGGACTGCGACTTGATGGCTTGTGCGGCGTTGCGCGCAATGTTGAGGATCGCCTGGATCAGCTGCTCGCGGTCGCCCACCAGATCCGGCAGGCTGGTGTCGTAGTCGCGGCGGACGGTCAGCGTCTGCGGAAACTCGGCCTTCAGCAGACTACGCACGCGCTCAAGGATCTCATGAATATTGACCGGCCCCGGCTGCATCGGTCGATGCGGTGAAAGCAGCCGCTTCATCAGATCCTGAAGACGATCGGCTTCCTTGATGATGACTTGCGTGTACTCACGCAACCCGGGGTTGTTGAGTTCATGCTCAAGCAGTTGTGCGGCACCGCGAATGCCACCCAGCGGATTCTTGATTTCGTGCGCCAGATTGCGGATCAACTCGCGGCTGGCGAGTTGCTGCTCCAGCAGGCGCTCCTCGCGCGTCGCCTTCAATTGCTGGTCGATCGGCCAGAGCTCGACGAGCAACTGGGCATCCGGCCTCTCCGTTGGATTGACCGTGCAGTTGAGATGAAGCAAGAGGCCGTCGTTGCGCTTGATTTCGATGGCCTGTCCGGTGTGGCTCCAGCCCTGCCGGCATGCATTGGCCAGCGCATCCTGCAGCGTCGACGGATAGAACACGACACGGTCGAACCGCATGCCGCGAACGGCCTTGCTGCTCAGTGCCAGCAAGTTCTCGGCTGCCGAGTTCATGTAGCGGATACGGAGATCTTCGTCGAGCAGCACAACCGACGAAGAGAGGAGGTCCAGCCCGCCAAACGGGTTTTGCATGGAATCAGTCATGCACCGACCTGAGCAACATTCGCGCCATGGCCAATCAGCCGGCCCTTCAGGGCAGTCGGGCGATCTCTTTCTGGATGGCCTCGATGTTGCGTTCGTGCAGCGCAACCTTGTCCTTGAACGGCTGAATGCGCTCCAAAACTTTTCCGCCAGCGATGGCGCCGCCCTGGATGCGCTCTTCCGGCAACACAACCGCCTCCTGCTCAGCGAGCGCTTTCTTTGCTTCTTCGAGATTCCTCTGCTCGGCGCCGAGTTCCCCTTCGAGGATGCGGCGGCGATCGCTATCCCTTGCCTTCTGCGCGTTGTCGTCAACCTTCGGAAAACTGGCGGGCGTCGGCGTCCTGGCCGCAGGCGCTTTCGGTGCGGGAACGGCGACCGGCTCACCGAGATCCATCGCGGTACATTTGGCGCCCTTGACCGATGACTTGATGTTTGAAAACGACTTGTGCCCGGCTTCATCGACACATTGATACATGACGTCTGCCTGCGCGCGATGCGCCGACAAACCCAGCAATGCAACCGCGAAAATCAGCCCAGACGACTTCATCGTGCTCCTATCCATCCGTTTCAACAGCAGTGGGACTTCATTCGAGATGTCAGTGTATTGGATGACCTGTTGAATTACAAACGCACGAGGCCGATCTCCGGTGGACAAAAAAAGGACGGGCATGCCCGTCCTTTTTGCTCTGCCAAACGATCAGCAGCTGTAGTACAGATCGAACTCGACCGGGTGCGTCGTCATGCGAACCTTGTTGACTTCGTCCATCTTCAGTTCGATGAAGGCATCGATCCAGTCGCTGGAGAAGACGCCACCACGCGTCAGGAACTCGCGATCGGCGTCGAGCGCAGCCAGCGCTTCTTCGAGGCTGGCGCAGACGGTCGGGATCAGCTTGTCTTCTTCCGGCGGCAGATCGTAGAGGTTCTTGTCGGCCGGATCGCCCGGGTGAATCTTGTTCTGGATACCATCCAGACCGGCCATCATCAACGCTGCAAAGCAAAGGTACGGATTAGCGATCGGATCCGGGAAGCGGGTTTCGATACGCCGCGCCTTTTCCGACGCCGTATGCGGGATGCGGATCGAAGCGGAACGGTTCTTCGCCGAGTACGCCAGCTTGACCGGTGCTTCGTAGTGCGGAACCAGACGCTTGTACGAATTGGTGCCCGGGTTGGTGATGGCGTTCAGCGCCTTGGCGTGCTTGATGATGCCGCCGATGTAGAAGAGCGCCATTTCGGACAATCCGGCGTAACCGTTGCCGGCGAACAGGTTCTTGCCGTCCTTCCAGATCGACTGGTGCACGTGCATACCCGAGCCGTTGTCGCCGACGATCGGCTTCGGCATGAAGGTCGCGGTCTTGCCGTACTGGTGCGCAACGTTATGCACGACGTACTTCAGGGTTTGCGTCCAGTCGGCGCGCTTGACCAGCGTGCTGAAGACAGTACCGATTTCGCACTGACCCGCGGTCGCGACTTCGTGGTGATGCACTTCAACCGGGATGCCAAGCGACTCAAGCGTCAGCACCATGGCCGAGCGGATGTCGTGCAGGCTGTCGACCGGCGGAACCGGGAAATAGCCGCCCTTGACGGTCGGACGGTGGCCCGTGCCGCCGCCGCCTTCGCTCTTTTCGCCCGAGGTCCAGGCCGCTTCGGCCGAGAAAATCTTCAGGCTGCAGCCCGACATATCGACGCTCCAATCAACGGAGTCGAAGATGAAAAATTCAGGTTCCGGGCCGAAGTAGGCGGTGTCACCGATGCCAGACGATTTCAGATAGGCTTCAGCGCGGTTGGCGATCGAACGCGGGTCACGGTCGTAGCCGCGGCCGTCGGCCGGATCAACCACGTCGCAGGTCAGAACCAGCGTCGTTTCGTCAAAGAAAGGATCAATATAGGCGGTCGACGGGTCGGGCATCAGCTGCATGTCGGACGCCTGAATGCCTCTCCAGCCGGCGATCGAGGAGCCGTCGAAAGCGTGGCCGTTCTCGAACTTGTCTTCGCCGAATGCGCTGACCGGAACAGTGACGTGCTGCTCCTTGCCACGGGTATCGGTAAAGCGGAAATCGACGAATTTGACGTCGTTTTCCTTGACCATCTTGATTACATCTTGCGGGCTTGCCATTTGCGAAGTCTCCTCAGCGAGTGCCGGCGACACCGGCGACAGTAAAAAAAGGTGCAAGGGATGTTAGCAGAAACCATGCCAATCCTAGTGCGACGTACCATCATTGTGCCACAAGGCGCTTTCCGCACCTTGACGCCGACTATAAGCACCAAATCGGTGCATAAACAAAACAAAATGCACCGCAAGCGTGCGCCCCATTGCGAACCGATTCGGTCGCACGCTGTCTCTCTACGACGTTCTACCGACCTTTGCTTCTAGGTTTATACTTTAGATCCGTAAAAACCATATTGCCACCGCCATGGGAAAGCTGACCGAACTGCTGAACAATGCGCGCGCGCGTGCCCAAGCGCTCGGCGTGTCCTACGCTGGCGCGCTGACGCCAAAGGAAGCCAGCGAAGTCTGGAAACTGGCGCCCGGTGCAAAACTCGTGGACGTGCGTACGCGCGCGGAGTGGGACTGGGTTGGCCGCATTCCGGGAGCAGAACAGATCGAGTGGATGAGCTACCCGAGCAATCAGCCGAACACGCATTTCCTCGTGCAGTTGAAGCACCAGGTCGATCCCGAAGCGTTGGTCATGTTCATCTGCCGAAGCGGCGCCCGCTCACACAACGCGGCCTGCCTGGCCAGCGAGGCCGGCTACGCCGAGTGCTACAACGTCCTGGAAGGATTCGAGGGCGACAAGGATGCCGAAGGCCATCGCGGCACCACCGGCGGCTGGAGGCACGCAGGCCTGCCCTGGCAAAGCTGAACATCCGGGGGAGGTTCGATTCACCGGACCACCCTCGTGAAACCAATTTCTGCGACGGCAGTCTGCCTACTCATCAAACACACCCATTGCATCCGTTGCAACAACTTGAGATTTCGTAATGCAAACCGCCACCATTGCTTTTGACCACTTCAACCAGCTGCAGGACGACGCCTGTCACGAGCGCATTCGCGCCGCCCGCGCCCGCCTCGGCCAGCGCGCCGTCATCCTCGGCCACCACTATCAACGCGCCGACGTTTACCAATACGCCAACCTAACCGGTGACTCACTCAAACTCTCGCGCCTGGCGTCGCAGACCGACGCCGAGTTCATCGTTTTCTGCGGCGTGCATTTCATGGCCGAAGTCGCCGACTTCATGTCCAAGCCGCACCAAAAAGCCATTCTCCCCGACCTCGCCGCCGGTTGCTCGATGGCCGACATGGCCAACCTGGCCAAGGTCGAACGCTGCTGGCGCGAGTTAAACCAGGTGCTGAATGCGGACGAGGTATTCACACCGGTCACCTACATCAACTCGGCGGCCGACCTGAAAGCCTTCTGCGGTGCGCACGGCGGCATTGTGTGCACCTCGTCAAACGCAGAATCAATCGCCCGCTGGGCGTTCGGCCAGCGCGAAAAGATCCTGTTCTTCCCGGATCAGCACCTCGGACGCTGGTCCGGACACAAGATGGGCATCCCGCTCGACGAGATGTTTGTCTGGGACCCGGACCTGGAAATGGGCGGCCTGACGCCGGAGCAAATCCGCAAGGCCAAACTGCTGCTGTGGAAGGGGCATTGCTCGGTGCACCAGATGTTCCAACCGGCGCACATCCTCAAGTTCCGCAACCAGCATC
>JAGNOM010000256.1 GCA_017990155.1 Propionivibrio sp.
GTTTGTTGCAAAAAGGCGTTCTGAAGAACGCGGAGGGCGAAGAGGAGAAGATCGATCAGCTGGTGCTGTTCGATGCCGTCCCGGTGCTTGGTTTCTCTGATCCGCGCGTGCGGGTGGTGCAAGGCGATGTCGCGGATGCGGAGACGGTCGGTACGGTTGTCGATGCCGAGACGGCATCGATTTTCCACCTGGCGGCGGTGGTTAGCAGTCAGTCCGAGGACGACTTCGATCTCGGCATGCGCGTCAATCTCGATGCGACGCAAATCCTCTTCGAGACCTGCCGTCGCATCGGGCATTGCCCAAAAGTGGTATTCGCCAGTTCGCTGGCGGTGTACGGCGGTAATCTGCCGGAAGTGGTGCACGACGATACAGCGCTTAATCCGAAGACATCGTATGGCGTGCAGAAGGCGATTTGCGAGTTGCTGCTGTCCGACTACAGCCGCAAGGGATTTATCGACGGGCGCGGGCTTCGCCTGCCGACGATTTCGGTGCGTCCGGGCAAGCCGAACAAGGCCGCTTCGTCGTTCGCCAGTGGCATCATCCGCGAGCCGTTGAATGGCGTGGATACCGTCTGTCCCGTAACGGCGGACATGCACCTCTTGCTGATGTCACCGCGCCAGGCGGTCGAGTGCATGATCGTCGCGCACGATCTTGGCGCTGAAGCTTTTGGTCAGACGCATGTCCTGAACTTGCCCGGCGTGACGGTGACGGTGGGCGAGATGGTCGAAGTGCTCGGCAAGATCGCCGGGCTCGGCGCGACACGCAAGATTCACTGGGAACCCGATCCGGCCATTCAGCGCATCATCGGCACCTGGCCGACCCGCTGGGATGCGCGCCGTGCGGTCATGCTCGGCTTCAAGGGCGACCCGGATTTCGAGAGCATTGTCCGTGCCTTCATCAAGGATGATCTCGTCGGTTAGCATCGCTCGGTGTGGATGCTTGATCGTCGAGTGACGCGCAACAAAAAACCGCATCAGCGTTTCAAGCCTGATGCGGTTTATATTTGTTCGGCACGCCTATTTCAAGCGGCGCCCAAGGCTAGAACTCCGGAACCCAGTCCGTAGGCACCTTGAACGAGTCGCGCAGCATGTACACCATCGGCAGGTTCAGGTTGATCGGCTTGCTCTGCTTCATCATGTCAGCCCATTGCGTGTACATCGGGTTGAGCTGGTTGGGCGGGATCGGCGATTCGAACCACTTCTTGTACATCGGATAAATCTCGCCCTTGGTGATGACGCGCGTCACCTCTCCATCCACCAGTTTCTTGAAATCCGGATCGTCCTTGCGCAGCATGAGCGACAAGGGCTGGATGGCGAGGTCGCCCTTGGTGATGACGTACTTGGTCTTGTTCTTCGACGCGGCCTGCATCAGCTTCAGCAAAACGTCATCCATGATGAATGCATCGGCAGCGTTGGTTTCCATCACGGAAAGCGCGCCATCCAGATCGTTGGCAATCAGATTGCTGGCGCGGAGCGTGAGCTTGGTATTCATCTGGTCGAAAGTCTTCTCCATGTTCGAGCCCCAGATGGTGACAGCGGTCTTGTCCGTCAGATCGTAGATGGTCTTGATGTTGCTGTTTTCGCGGACCATCAGGCGGGTCACCGCCATGAACGTCGGGATGGTGAAGGCGACTTTCTTGCGGCTTTCGGCGGTGCTCGGCGTGTTGGCGCACTCGAGGTCGATCTCGCCGTCGAGGAGCGCAGGAAAACGTGTGATCGACGTGACGGGGGCGTACTTGACGATCAGGTCGGGGCGCTTCAGTTCGTGTTTGACCGCTTCCACGACTTTTTGGCAAACATCGATCGAATAGCCGATGACGTTACCGGCCTCGTCCAGATACGAGAACGGCGGCGCGAGCTGATAGCCGAGCGTGATCGAGCCCTTCTGAGCGATCTTCTCGAGTGTGCCGGCGGCGATGGCCGGACTTGAAACCAGCAGTGCCAGGGTGGCGCACAAGGAACAGGCGCGGCCGAATGCGGGAATGCTGCGCATACCCGCGAACTCATTGATCTTCAAGGTCTATCCTCCGATAAGAACATGTGATGCTTTTATTGTTGATTGCGGCGCAGAGCGTATTGGTGTTTTGCCGAGCACTTCGAATTACCGGCCGAAACCCTGGGGCGAGCGGCTCGATCCGTCGATTGCTTGGCACGTTCATCTGCGGCCGTGGAAGGGTAGACCTATGCTTTGCAAGCCGTCAACAGAATATTAGGAATTGGCAATGCAATATAGATAGCACACATGAATCGGAAATTTACGCTGTGAATTTCTTCTCAGTTGCGTTGCGAAATCCATTGATTGAAGCAGGTGCGGGCGCTGTCGATCAGCTCACCGGCGGTCAGTCCGACCGGGCCGCAGCCGCGCGCGACGAGGGCGTCGGCAGCGCAACCGTGCAGATGCACGGCCGCCAGAAGTGCCTCGAGCGGCGGCCAGCGCTGGGCCAGCAGGGCCGTGAGCAAGCCGGTCAGGACGTCACCGCTGCCGGCGGTCGCCAGTCCCGGATTGCCGCTGCAATTGACGAACCAAGCACCATCCGGTGCGGCGACGATCGTCCCGCATCCCTTGAGTGCGACGTAGGCGTTGTAGGTGCTGGCCAGTTCGAGGGTTGCGCCAATGCGGTCCGCCTGCACCTGCGTGATGCTGCAGTCGAGCAGACGCGCCGCTTCGGCGGGATGGGGCGTCAGCAGGGTCGGGGATTTTCGAGTGGCCAGTGCGACGTGCAAATCGCCTTCTCCGGCGACCAGGTTCAGCGCATCGGCGTCGAGTACGAGCGGCAGTTTCAGGCTGAAAACGCCGTCGAGAATGACGCTGGCCTCATGGCTCCGGCCCATACCCGGTCCGCAGGCGAGGGCCGTGAGTTCGGTCGTGAGGAGTTTGCCCGGCGAGCGCATCATCAATTCGGGTTGCACGATGTCGAGCGCCGGTGCGTACTCGTCGAGCAGGCCAACATAGACACGACCGCTCCCCAGCCGCAATGCCGCGCGCGCGGCCAGGAGTGCGGCACCGACCATGCTGCGCGTGCCGCCAAGGATGCCGGCGTTGCCGAAACTGCCCTTGTGGCTGTTGGCCGGGCGCGGACGAAGGCGCTTCGAAAACAGGTCGGGATCGACGGTACGTCCGTCGAGTTCTGCGAATGCGCTCTCATCCAGGTCGAGCGTCGCAATCGAGATCTCACCGCACTGATCAGGGCCGTCGCCGGTGAGCAGGCCCGGTTTCCCGCCGATAAAGGTGATCGTATGCGTGGCGTCGATCGTCGAAGGCTGTCTCACGCCTGTGTCGGCATCGAGCCCGCTCGGGCAGTCGAGTGCGATCAGCGGACAGTCGTCACGCGCGGCCAAGGCGTTTGCCGTCTGGATCAATTCGGCAAAGGGCGCCTCGATCGCGCGCGTGAGTCCGATGCCGAACAGTCCGTCGATGATCATCGCCCAGTGATCCCGCTCCGGAATTTCAGTATCGAATGCGCCACCGGCGTCGACGAAACGCTGATACGCATCGGCGGCATCCTTCGGCAGCCTTGCGCTTTGGCCGGCAAATACGACACAGGTCTCGTGGCCTTGTTCGCGCAACAGGCGCGCTGTTTCGAACGCGTCGCCACCATTGTTGCCGGGGCCGGCGAGGATAAGGATGGGCAGCGGGATGGGCGTGGCGCGATCGCCGCATAACGACAGTGCAAGATCGGCTGCGGCACGCCCGGCACGCTGCATCAGTGGGAGATGGGTCGCGGCCGCCTCAATGCGGCGCAAGGCTGCTGCACGAAAGAGTGGAATGGATGGCATGGCCGGAAGTCGGGAGAAAAAATCGAGTGCTTATTAGACCACGAAGACAAAGCGCATACCTTCGTCTTTCCGACGGCGACCGTGCGCTTGATTCAGTGCGTGACCTCGACGATACCGCCTGCTCGCGCGATGCCGCTGACGGTTTGTCCCGAAGCGGCGCGCACCTGCACGACCTGTCCGTCCAGCGCACCGGTGAGCGCCCGGCCTTCGCTGCTGACGCTGAATCCGGCGCCATGCGACACCAGTCGGACGCTCTGCCCCGGCTGGATCGCCCAGGGCGCAGTCAGTTGGTCGCCACGCAACGGTTGGCCCGCTCCGAGACCGTTTTTCAGCGTTTTGCCGATCGCCTGGGCCGGGTCCATCAGAATGCTCGAAGGCAGCGTGCTCAGGTCGCCGCTGCGGACCACGATGCTCGACGCGTCGAGCACGGAGCCCGCCGTCAGGGCGCGCGCCGTCGTCAGGTAGTTGCCGCTGACGCTGATCCGGGTTGGAACGTAGATCGTCCACGTCGACGGGCCGAGACAGCGAACCCCCAACGTGGTTCTTCCCCACAGTTTTCCGCCCTGGGGGATGAAGGGTTCGAAGGCATCGCATTGCGGCAGTTGCGTCCGCGCGTCGAGTGGGCTGATGACGTAGCTGACCTTGCCCGGCAAGCCCCGAGTTTGCGCCCGGAGAAAGTCGTCAAGCGCCATGTAGAGCGGCGACTTGTTGGTGTCGGGGTCGTCGGAAGGCGCGGCACGCGCCTGCGTGGGCAGGGCCAGCAACGCGCAGATCAGTCCGTGGGCCGCATGTCGAAAAAGACAATCCCGAAGTGGCTTGTAGTTCATGCCGTCATTCTGCCTGATCAAGCGGCGATCACGAAATGCGTGGTATCAGGGCA
>JAGNOM010000045.1 GCA_017990155.1 Propionivibrio sp.
CCGGCGAAGTGCTCGCCCTCGTGGGTGAGAACGGCGCGGGAAAATCGACCCTCGTAAAAGTGCTCACCGGCATCTATCACCCTGAAGAGGGGACGATTCATGTCCGTGGCAACGAACTGAAATTCGAAGATGCACACGCAGCCGGACGTGCCGGCATTGCGGCGGTGCATCAGGAAACGGCGATGTTCGACGAACTGTCGGCCGCCGAGAACATCTACATGGGCCGTCAGCCAATGCGCAACGGCCGCATCGACTGGGCGACGATGAACGAGCAGGCCCAGAAGATCCTCACCGACATCGGAGCCCCGTTCAAGGCGGAAGCGCTGATCCGGACCCTTGGCCCGGCAGAACGCCACCTCGTGGAAATCTCCCGTGCCCTGTCGCAGGACGCCTCGGTGGTCATCCTCGACGAGCCGACGGCGGCGCTGTCGCGCCAGGAAATCAACGACTTCTACGGTATCGTCCGGCGCCTGCGCGACCAAGGCAAAGGCATCATCTTCATCACCCACAAGTTCGACGAAATCTTCTCGCTGGCCGACCGCTACCTCGTCCTGCGCGATGGCGCCTCGGTCGGCGAAGGCCGCATTGCCGATGCCACCGAAGACTCGCTGGTCAGCCTGATGGTCGGGCGTGATCTGGAACACGTCTATCCGACAATGACCGAGCCCTCCAGCACCGAGTTGCTGCGCGTGGAAGGGCTGACGCATCCGACTGAATTCGAGAACATCAACTTCACGCTGCACAAGGGCGAAGTCCTCGGTTTCTACGGCCTGGTCGGCGCCGGCCGCTCGGAAGCCATGCTCGCCCTGTTCGGCCTGAAGGAAAACGCCGTCGGCAAGTTCACGCTCGACGGCAAGCCGCTCGACGTGCGCGTTCCGGAAGACGCGATCAGCGCCGGCATCGCCTACGTGCCGGAAGAACGCCAGCGGCAGGGCGCGATCCTGAGCTTCACCGTGCGCGAGAACCTGACTTTGGCCGCGCTTGGCCGCAAGCTGCGCGGCCCGTGGCTGCGTCCGAACGAAGAGCGCGAAATGACCAACGAGGCCATCGGCACCCTGAGCATCAAGACCGACGGCACCGAGCAGATCATCAGCGGCCTCTCCGGCGGCAACCAGCAGAAGGTGGTGATCGCCAAGTGGCTGGGCACCAACCCGCGCATCGTCATCCTCGACGAACCGACCAAGGGCATCGACGTCGGCGCCAAGTCGGCCGTCTATCAGCTGATCGCCGACATGGTCAAAGGCGGCCTCTCGGTCATCCTGGTTTCCTCGGAGCTGCCGGAGGTGATGCACCTCGCGCATCGCATCGTGGTCATGCACCGCGGTCATCAGGTCGCGCATTTCAAACACGGGGAAGCGACTGCGGAAGACATCGTCGCCGCCGCTTCCGGGCTCAGGCAGCGCGCTGCCGCATCCGAACCCGCGAATCCTTCTGGGGAGATCCTTGCATGAAGAATTTCTTTCTCCATAACCGCGAGGCTGCGCTTGCCGTCATCGTCGTGGCCATGGCCTTGCTGGTGGGACTGCGCGCGCCGGTGTTCCTGACGCCAGGCAATCTGCTCGACGTTCTCAGCGACTCGTCGATCCTCGCCATCCTGGTCATGGGCCAGATGGTCGTGCTGCTGACCAAGGGCATCGACCTCTCGGTCGCCTCCAACCTGGCGCTGACCGGCATGTTCTGCGCCGTCATAGGCAAGGCCTTCCCGTCGCTGAACGCAGTCGATCTGGTCGCCATCGCGCTCATCTTCGGCGCGTTGCTCGGCGCGATCAACGGCGCGCTGATCACCGGCTTCAACCTGCCGCCGATCGTCGTCACGCTCGGCACCATGTCGGCCTACCGCGGTGCGATCTTCGTGCTCAGCAAGGGCGCGTGGATGAACGACCAGGATATCCACCCCGCGATCAAGGGCCTGCCGCGCATGGTTTTCCTCGGTCTGCCCGGCCTCGTCTGGTTTGCCATCGTGACGCTGCTGCTGTGCTGGTGGTTCTTCCGTTACCGCCGTACCGGTCGCGAAATGTACGCGATCGGCGGCAACCTCTCCGCCGCCGCGTACATCGGGATTCCGATCAAGCGCCGCCTGATGCAGGTCTACACCATGTCCGGCGCGCTCGCCGGGCTGGCCGGGCTGCTCTGGGTCGGCCGCTACTCGATCGCTTTCACCGAACTGGCTGCCGGCTTCGAACTGACCGTGATCGCCGCCTGCGTGATCGGCGGCGTCAGCACGGCGGGGGGCATCGGATCGGTCATGGGCGCGCTGCTCGGCGTGCTCTTCACCGGGGTCATCAACGGCGCGCTGCCGGTCATCCACATTTCGCCGTTCTGGCAGCAGGCCATCTCGGGCATGGTCATCCTGGTCGCAGTCATCGTGAATGCCCGCTCCGAAAAGCGCGCCGGCAAACAGATTCTGCCGCCCAAGGGTTCGGCCGCGACGAAACATCAAAACACGCAGATGCAAGGAGTTCAATCATGAAGGCAACACGCACCTGGGAAATCATCCTTGTGCTGCTGTTACTCGTCGTCGTCGGCGGCTTCGGCGCGACGACCGAAGGGTTTCTCGATTTCTACAATCTGAGCGACAGCACCTTCAACTACAGCGAAAAGGCATTGATCGCCCTGGCCATGGCGCTGATCATCATTGCCGGCGACATCGACATCTCGGTCGCCGCCACGGTCGCCCTGACCTCGGTGATGATGGGGTTGGCCAAGAACGCCGGCGCCGGCGCGGCCGTGATCGTCCTCGTCGGCCTCGGCTCCGGGGCATTGTGCGGCGCGCTGAACGGCTTCCTCATCACGCGCTTCGCCCTGCCCTCGATCGTCGTCACCATCGGCACCCTGTCGCTCTATCGCGGCACGGCGCTGGTCATCCTCGGCGACGGCGCCATCACCGGCTACCCGGCCGCCCTGTCCACGCTGGGCAACGGCTACATCGGCGACCTCGTCGGCCTGCCCTGGCTGCAGATCCCGATCGAATTCGCCATCTTCGTCCTCATGGCCGTCGCCGTCGGCGTCCTGCTGCACAAGACGATCATCGGGCGGCGCATCTACTCGATCGGCGCCAACCCGATCGCCTCGCGCTTTTCGGGCATCGCCGTCAATCGCTATCGCCTGATGCTGTTCATCTTCATCGGCATGATCGCCGGCCTCGCCTCCGTCCTGCTCACCGGGCGCATCGGCAGCACACGGCCGAACATCGCGATGGGATGGGAACTCGACGCGATCACGATGGTGATCCTTGGCGGCGTCAGCATCGACGGCGGCAAAGGCTCGCTGCTCGGCGTCGTGCTGGCCATCGTCGTGCTTGGCATGTTCACCTTCGGCCTGCAGATGATGAATGTGCCGGGCATCGTCATGTCGATGATCCTCGGCGGATTGCTGATCGTCTCGATGATCGTCCCGATCCTGATTCGCGCCCGCAAACCGCGTGCAGTCAAAGCAGCCTGATTTCCTGGAGATCACAAATGGAAAAAGTAGCTTTCAAGATGAAGTTGAAACCAGGGTACGTCGAGGAATACCGTTCCCGTCACGATGCCATCTGGCCCAAGCTCGTTGATCTCCTGCGGGTCAGCGGCATCCGCGACTACAGCATCTATCTCGACGAAGAGACGCTGACGCTGTTCGGCGTGCTCTGGCGCACTTCGGACCATCGCATGAACGGCCTGCCGCAAACCGAAGTCATGCAGGAATGGTGGGCCTACATGGCCGACCTGATGGAGACGCAGCCGAACGACAACGAACCGGTGGCGATTCCGCTGCCGCGCATGTTCCACATGGAGTAAGCGGGAACTCCCGGCTGCACTTGCTTACGAAGCCGGATTCCCGCCCGTTTGCGGGATTTCCCGAGCATTCAAAGGAGAAACGCGCGTGAGGAAGTTGCATATCAAAGGTTTGCACCTGAATGCCCTCGGGGTTCGCTTCCGGCTGGGCCTCGTCGTCCTGCTCTCGATCCTTGCGCTGCTGGCCGTCGGTTTCGGCGGCTGGTTCGGAATCACGCGCGTCAGCAATTCGGTCGTCACTTTGCAGGACGCGCGCTTGCCGGCCGCGATGCTGATCGGCGACATCCGCGGCGCGACCAACCAGTTGCTGCTCCTGTCGTTTGAAGTGCTGGCACGGGAGAAACAGGCCAACGCGCAGAGCAAGTTCGCGCAGACGCTGGCACGGAAGGAGTCGGTGACCGGTACGTTGACCAAGGCCATGGAGGACTACGACCGCGTTGCCAAGACCGAGGAAGAAGCCGAATCCTGGAACGCGCTGAAGGAATCGATGAAACCCTGGCTGGTGAGCAATGCGGAATTGTCGGTCGTCATCAAGGCGCTGGCTGAAAACGACGATCCGGACAATCAGGCGCAGCTGTTCATGCAATACAAGGCACCGCTGACCAATTGGGGCTACACGCAGGCACGCGTCGATCTCAATCTCGCCAGCCTGCTGGCACTGAACAAGGAAGCGGTGGAGAAGGCGCGCGAGGACGATAGCCGGACCATCGCCTTCGCCAAGCGCTTCATGCTCGTCACACTCGGTGTCGCCATCGCCGTCCTGCTCGCACTCGCCGTCGTCTTCGTGCGCAGCATCACCGCGCCGCTTGAGCGCCTGCGGCACGCGATCGTCAGCGTCGCCGGCAACAACGACTTCACCCAGCGCGTCGGCACGCATGGCAAGGACGAAATCGCGCAGACGGCGAGCGCGTTCAACCGTCTGCTGGAGAGCATCCAGAACTCGTTGCGCGAGGTGCTCGGCAATTCCGAGAACATCGCGACCGCCTCGGAACAGGTGTCATCGGCTTCGCAGCAGGCGGCAAACGCCTCGGAAAGCCAGAGCGAAGCGGCAACCAGCATGGCCGCCGCGATCGAGGAAATGACCGTCTCGATCTCGCACATCGGCGCCAGCGCCCAGGAGACGCTCGGACGTGCGCGCGAAGCCGGCACCGCCGCCGACAACGGCGCGCGGATCATCGCGCAAACGCACGAGGAAATGGACAAGATCGCCGGCACCGTGGCGCAGGCGACAAAAGCCATCGAGAAGCTGAGCCAGGAATCGGGCCGCATCTCGACGATCCTGCAAGTCATCAAGGATGTCGCAGACCAGACCAATCTGCTCGCTTTGAACGCCGCCATCGAGGCCGCGCGAGCCGGCGAACAGGGGCGCGGCTTCGCCGTCGTCGCCGACGAGGTGCGCAAGCTCGCCGAGCGCACCACGGCCTCGACCAACGCCATCGGCGAACTCGTGGTCTCGATGCAATCGTCGGGTCAGGACGCCGTCAGCTGGATGGGTTCAGTGAATCAGCAGGTCGGCATCGGCAAACAGCTATCGGATTCAACGGTCGGTCACATCGACGGCATCCGCGAAAGCGCGCAACGGGTGGTCGCCGCCGTAACCGACATTTCGGAAGCCCTGAGCGAGCAAAGCGCCACGGCGCAAAGCATCGCGCAGCAGGTGGAAACGGTCGCCCGGCTGTCCGAAACCAATAACGCAACGGCCCGGGAAACCGAGGCTATCTCAGCCAATCTCGACCGCTTGTCTTGCGGTTTGAAGGCCGCGACCGGCCGGTTCCAGGTGTGAGCCGATCAGGCGAAACGGTGCGCCGATTCGGCGGCCGATTCGTCGTTGCGCCGATACTTCAATGGCGTCGTTCCGATCTCGCGATGGAAGCGGCTGGTGAAGTAGTTGCTGTCGTTGAAGCCGCAGGCGAAGGCGATCTCGGTCACGGTCTTGTCCGTTTCCTTGAGCATGCGCATGGCGCGGCACAGGCGCACGCGTAGCAGATAGCTGTTCGGCGGCATGCCGGTGACGTCGGCAATCTTCCGGCTCAGCGTGCGTAGCGGAATCTCGAAGCGTGCCGCCAGCAGATCCCAATCGATTTCTTCTTCGAAGTGCTCGTTCAGGTAACGAAGCAGCTTGGTCAGGCGCGCGTCCTTCTCTTCCTGAGAGGACGTATTCTCCGGCTGGCCGCGCCAGAGTTCGATCATCAACTGGCTGAGCAGCAGTTCGATCATCTGCTCCGAATACTCGACGCGATTTTCGGACTCCTCCGAAAGGCGGTTGAGCAGCGATTCGACGCGCTTCAGCGTGCTGCCGCCAACAACGTAGCACTCGTTGTTGGGACTGGCGTGCTGCGCCAGCAGATGCTCGACGGTTTCGCGGCTGACGTGCTTGAAGCGCGACGGCAGGATCAGCACGTTGGTCAGGTGCAGGTCGTCGAGGCGGTCGAGAAAATGTGTCTGGTTGGCGCGCACGTAAAAAACCGAACCGCGGCAGATCGGCGACGGCGTGCCATCAACGTAATTCATGCCGCTGCCCGAGCGGGCGATCACCAGTTCGTCGAACTCGTGCACGTGCTCCGGAAAATAGGTTTGCGGCGAACGCGCCAATACCGAGACCACCGAATCCACGTTCGGGAAATATTCATCTCGCGTCAGAGTTTCCATCGCCCCTCCTTGCATCCAACCTGATCAGCAGTTTCTGTTACTTGTGCAGCACTTGTTATTGATCCCGGTCTCTGCGGACCCGGTTTATGGTGTTGCGCAGACTACGTTGGAACGAGAACACGTCCCTTGAATTGTTCGCCAGAAAGAAGCCCCAACCGGCAAATTTGAACAGAAGGAAAGAGTACCACCGCGCGTAGCGGATGTGTTCGATTCGCCCCGACCTCGCACGGCAATCGCCTGAACGTCTTCTCCCTCCCCTTCAAGGGGAAGGTCGCGAACGCGACGTTTGCGATTGGACGGGTTGGGGTGGGGATGGGGCGACAATCGCAAAAATAGCAACCAGCCCCCATCCCCCTCCCAGCCTCCCCCTTGAAGGGAAGGGAGTTGATGAGCGTCGCATTCATGCAATTGCCTTGCCCGAACTCACGCTCTCAGGGATCACTTCTGCTCGGCGATGGCCTGTGCCTGGATCGCCGTCAACGCGATGGTGAACACGATGTCGTCGACCAGCGCCCCGCGCGACAGGTCATTGACCGGCTTGCGCAGCCCCTGCAGCATCGGCCCCACCGAAACCACGTTGGCGCTGCGTTGCACGGCCTTGTAGGTGGTGTTGCCGGTATTCAGGTCCGGGAAGACAAACACGGTGGCCTGCCCGGCCACCTTGCTGTTCGGCGCCTTCTGCCGGCCCACGTCGGCCACCGACGCGGCGTCGTACTGCAGTGGGCCGTCGAGCACCAGGCCGGGGTAGCGCTGCTGCGCGATCTCCGTCGCCAGTCTGACTTTCTCGACGTCTTCTCCCGCGCCGGACGTCCCGGTGCTGTAGCTGATCATCGCCACTTTCGGAACAATGCCGAGGGCCGTCGCGCTGTCGGCGCTTTGCTTGGCGATCTCGGCCAGTTGCTCGGCGGTCGGCGCCGGATTGATCGCGCAGTCGCCATAAACCAGCACCTGGTCGGGCATCAGCATGAAAAACACCGACGAGACGATCGACGACCCCGGCGCGGTCTTGATCAATTGCAAGGCCGGCCGCACGGTGCTGGCGGTGGTGTGTACCGCGCCCGACACCAGGCCGTCGACGTCGCCGACCGCAAGCATCATCGTCCCCAGCACCACCGCATCCTCAAGCTGGGCAAGTGCCGATTGCGGCGTCAGCCCCTTGGCCTTGCGTAGTTCGACCATCGGTTCGACGTAACGTGACCGGATCAGGTCGGGGTCGAGGATTTCCAGGCCGGCGGGCAGTACGAGGTCCAATGAGCGCGCCACCGTTTCAATAGCGTCGCGCTGGCCGAGCAACACGCAATGCGCGATACCCTTCTGCTCACAGATGACCGCCGCACGCACGGTGCGCGGCTCTTCGCCTTCCGGCAAGACGATGCGTTTCATCGCTGCCCGTGCCTTCTGGATCAGCTGGTAGCGGAACGCCGGCGGCGAAAGCTTGGTGCTGTCGTGCAGATGGAAGGACGCCGAGATCACCGCCGCGTCGAGATGTTCGGCGACCGTATCAAGGACGGCGTTCATGCGCGCGATGTCGTCACACGGGACGGCGCTCGAAATGCGGCCGATCCGGCGCGCGATGGAAAAACTGTCGTCGGCGGTGCGCAGGACGGGCAAGCCGGTGCTGAACGCCGGCGCCGCGAGTTCCATAACCTGCGGCGAAATCTTGCTGCCGTGCGCCAGCAGCAAGCCGGCGAGTTCGATGCCGCGGCTGGCGGCGAGGGCGGCGGCCAGGATGATGTCGTCGCGGTCGCCGGAGGTGATCACCAAGGTCCCCGGCCGCAACCCCGGAATGATTTGCGCGACCGAACGCGCCGCGATGACGGTGTGGATCATGCGCCGCACGCCCATTTCGCCAGGAGAGACGACCTCGGCAGCAAGATGCTGCGCCACGTCAAGCGTGCGCGGCGCGCGCAGGATCGGGTTGTCGTGCACCACGCCCCAGAGACGGGTTTTTCCCAGCCGGCGCTGGGCCGCGTCGCCGTCGAATTCCTCGGCGGCCTGGTTGAAGACGACCCCGGCCACCCGGCAACCGGAGTTGAGAAACTGGCCAATGGCGAAGCGCAGATCGCTGAACGCGCTCTCCTGCGACGCGTCGGCAACGACGATCACCTCGGCGTTCAGGCTGCGTGCGATGTCGACGTTGATCTGCGAGATGAACGAACGCGATTCGTCGGCGTGCAGTCCCTCGATGATCAGCACGTTGGCGTCGGCGCCGGCCTTCATGCACAGGCCGACGATTTCCTCAAGCAGCTCGCTGGTCTGATTGGCCGCGATCCGTTCCGCCGTTTCCTGCAACAGCAGCGCCTCGGGCACCTGCATCTGGAAGATCTGGCGGGCGAAGTAGCCAGATCGATCCGGCGTCTCTTCGGCAATCGGCTTGACGAATCCGGCTTCGACACCAAGACGCTGGAGCGCCCGCACCAAGCCGAGCGCGACGGAGGTCAATCCGACGGCTTTTCGGGCAGGAATGACCAGAAATGTTTGCGCGTGGCTTCGTTTCATTCAGCACTCCCCTGAGTCGAGCGTCCTGCCTGCGATTATTCAGCCGACAAAAGGCGGTGTCACCCCTTTTTTGAGCAGGATGTTCCCGTACTTGGCCATCTCGCTGGTCATCACCACCGCGAACGCGGCCTTGGCACGATCGTAGAAAGCGAAACGGTCGATGCGCTCGATCGGCAGCCCCGGCGCATCGCCGAACAGGGATTTGCGGTAACGCTGCTCGACGTTCGGGTCGAGCTGGTCGCCACTCACCGCCGCCATCATCACCAAGGGCGGCGCATAGCTGTCGAGTTCGAACAACGGGATGAGTCCCTTGAGCAGCGCATCGACGCCGACGCCATCGGCGCGCAGCACGCGGCTGTTCATGGTGTGACCGGGAAAGTGGGCGTCGGCAAAAACGATCTCGTCGCCGTGTCCCATTTCGGCGAGCACCTTCAGGAGTTCGGGGGAAATTACGGGAGCGATTCCTTTGAGCATTTTGGTTTACCTCGTTTGGGATGGGTCTTGAATCGGCAGGACAATCGCATGAATACCCTCTCCCTCCCCGTCAAGGGGAAGGTCGCGAAAGCGACGTTTGCGATTGGACGGGATGGGGTTGGGATGGGGCGCGAACGGCGGTTGGATCAACGAAATAACCGCCAGAGAACCCCATCCCCCTCCCAACCTCCCCCTTGAAGGGGGAGGAGTTGATGCGTATAGCATTCATGCAATTGTCCTGCATGGATCGGTCTCTCAGTCGTACAAAACCGCCGCGATCTTCGGCTCGTTCATGTTGTTCTTGTCGTACCAGTAAAACCCGGTATCGATGACCTTCGGCAAGGTCTCGCCCTTGATCGCCTTGACTGCAGCCTCGACGGTCTTGTAGCCCATGCCGACCGGGTTCTGGGAGATGGCGCCGGCCATCTCGCCGCTGGCGACGGCGGCTTTCTGCTGCTTGCCGGAGTCAAAGCCGATGATCACGATCTTGCGCTGCATTTCCTTCGTCGCGTTCAGCACACCGATCGCCGAACCTTCATTCGCCCCGAAGATGCCCTTGATGTCGGGATGGGCCTCAAGAATGGCTTTGGTGATTTCGGCCGACTTCGCCTGGTCGCCGGCGCCGTACTGAACGCTGACGATCTTGATCTCGGGAAAGGCCTTCATGCGCTTCACGAAACCATCGCGGCGATCGATGCCGGTGCGGCTGTGATCGTCATGCACGACGACAGCCACCTCACCGGACTTGCCGATCAGCTCGGCCATTTTCTCGGCGGCCAGAGCGGCCGCCGCCACGTTGTCGGTCGTCGCCGTGGTGCGCGGGATGACGCTGTCGACGCCCGAGTCAAAGGCGATGACAGGGATCTTCTTGTAGTGCGCATCGACCAGCAAAGGCGTGGCGGCCTTGCTGTTCAACGCGGCCAGCGCGATGGCTGCCGGCTTGTTGGCCAGAGCAGTCTTCAGCATGTCGATCTGCTTCTCGACCATCGTCTCGCTTTCCGGCCCCTCAAAGGTGATCCTGACGTTGAAATCCTTGGCCGCCTGTTCCGCACCGGCCTTGACGGCTTGCCAGAACTGATGCTGAGACCCTTTCGAGACGATGGGAATATAGACTTCCCGGTTCGCCATGAAGGCGTAATAGGCCGCTGCGGCACCGACGACAACGACCACCCCGGCAACTGCGATTTTCTTTCCAACGCTCACTCAATATCTCCCTTTGGGTATACATGCGGTAAACAAAAAGCTTCCTATAGCCGGTACTGATCGGTGATCAGGCGCATTTCGTGCGCCAGCGCGTTGAGCCGCTCGGCCGTTTTTGCGCTGTCGCGTGCCGCGGCGGTGCTTTGTTCCGCCATCTGCGCGATGCGCTCGACCGACTGGGCGACTGCGGTACTGGCCGAACTCTGTTCGTGGATCGCATCCGTAATCTCGCCGACCATGCCGGCCGCCTCGCGCGAGCCTTCGCCGATCTGTCGAATGAGGTCGCGCGCGCCACCCGCCCGCGCGACGCTGGCCGATACTTTCTCGACCGCGCCGTGCATGCTGGTCGACGCTTCCTGCGCACCGGTGCGCATCACGCCGATCGTATTGGTGATCTCGTGCGTCGATTTCTCGGTGCGCTCGGCGAGCTTGCGCACTTCGTCGGCGACGACGGCGAAGCCGCGCCCCTGCTCGCCCGCACGGGCGGCTTCGATGGCCGCGTTCAGGGCCAGCAGATTGGTTTGATCGGCAACGTCCTTGATGACATTGACCACGGTGGCGATGCTCTGGCTCTGCGCCTCGAGGCGGTTGATGATCTCGGCCGAGGCCGACACCGACTCGGCAATCGTATCGATATCGCCGACGGCCTTGCCGACCACACTCTCGCCTTCCGTCGCCAGATTTCCGGCGCTGGCGACCCGCTCGCGGGTATGCGTGGCGCGGTCGCCGACGTGATTGATGCTGACCGTCAGCTCCTCCATGCTGGCCGCCATGTCCGACGCCGCGGCGCTCTGCGCCTCCGAGGTATCGGCCACCAATTTCGACGCGTCAGACATCGTTTCCGCCGACTGCGCGACCTGGGTCGCCGCCCGAGACACGGACTGGAGATTGTCCTGCAAGCGTTCGAGCAGGCGATTCAAGGCCGCGCCCATCTTGCCGATCTCATCGTCACGACGAACGTCGACGCGCGTCGTCAGGTCGAGTTCCGACTCGACGCGCGCGACGGCCTGCTCCATGCGACCGAGTCCGCCGCTGATGCTGCGGTTCAGGGCGAAGCTGAAACCGCCCATCAGCAGCATGCCGAGCGCAATGGAAACGACGGAAAGAACATTGCCCTGGGCGAGCGCGGCGTTCGCGACCTCGCGCTGCATCGCGGCGAGCTTCCTCGAATGCTCGGTATGCTCGGTAAGACTCTTTTCCAGCGCGTCGGCCGACGGCTTGGCCTGGGCGAAGAGTTCCTTGGCGTCGGTGTTCTGGCTCTCGCGCGACTTTTCGAGCACCGGCTCGACCGCAGCCAGGTAGGCCGTGAATGCCTTGCGATCCGCCGCCAGCAACTGGCGGTCGCTATCGTCGCTGTTGGCCGCCAATTTTTCATAGTCATCGAGCGTCGTCGCGAACATCTTCTTGAACTCGGCGATGCGCTGGTCGTAGCCTTTCTTCTCGTCGTCGTCCCAGGTCGTCATGTGCCCGAGAACCGAGACGCGGATTTCGAGAAAGGTCCGGCGCATCAAGCCGATGGCCTCGACCGCCGGCACCGTGTTCCGCTCGCTGTATTCGACGGCGGCACCGATCGAGTGCGCGACCCGATTGCCGATGACGCCGACGACCAACAGGATCGCCAGCGTCAATAACGCCATCATCGTCAGCTGGCGGGATATCGTCAGTCTCATGGAGTACTCCTCTATCGCTCAAAAACCAGGCGGATGCTCGGCAAGAGATCCGTCTGACGACTCGCGTCAGCTCAGGCCTGCCGGGGGCTGAAGATCTGATAATCGTGGTGAACAGCGGCGCTCGCGGCTTCCGGCGACGGGTAGTAGCCGAGGCCGCAGAATCCGTAAAGCGCGGCGCCGAGCACCGTCATTTCGTTCTCGGCGACGACGCGCACCGGGATCTGCAGCGCGTCGGCCTTGATCTGGTTCCACAGGCGATTCTTCGACCCGCCGCCGACGAGGATCAGTTCCTCGGCCTTGAAGCCGCAGATGCGCTCCAGTTCGTGCAGCTGATGCGCGAGCTTGGCCGACAGCGCTTCCAGCGTGGCGCGATAGAGATGACCGCGCGACGAATTGATCGACAACCCACTGAACGCGCCGCCGCCGACGCCATCGCCGCCGACGAGGAGGTCCGGCACCATTTTCACGCCGTCGCAACCGGGCGCGACGGCGGTCGCTTCGGCGATCATCTGTTCGTAGACCTCGCCTGGATTGGCGCCCTTCCAGCACGTCTCTTTCACCCATTCGAGCACGCCGGAGGCCAGCCATTGCAGGCCGGGGTTATACAGGCCGGTGGCCGAATCAAGTTCGCAGGTGGATTCCGCAAAGCCGGCGAGTGACGCGGTATCGACCTGCGCCGTTCGCGCCATCAGGATTTCCCACGTCCCGGACGACAGAACCGGCTGGTTCATGCCGGCGCCGGAGCCAAAGAGGGCGAATTGCGTGTCGTGCCCGGCCGAAGTCACCGGAATGCCGACCGGCAATCCCAGCAGTTGGGCGGCATCGGCGTGCAGCTGGCCGATCACTTCACCCGGGTTGACGATCTTCGGAAAGAGCGACTTCGCGATGCCGACTTTCGCCAGGATCACTTCGCTGAACTGGTCGCCGGCCAGATCGAACATCTGGCTCGTGCCGGCCATCGTGCGGTCGGTCGAGAAGACGCCGGTCAGTCGGTGGTTGATCAGGGACGAGATGAATAGCCAGTGCGCGGCCCTTTCGAGAACGTCCGGACGGTTCTCCTTGAGCCAGATAAACTTGTAAAGAGTGTTGAAGGTGAAATGCCCGACACCCGAAATCTGCTGAAGGCGCTCTGGCGCGAAGTACTTGCCGATGTTCGCCATGACCGCGGCCGTGCGCGGGCATTTCCAGCTGATGATCGGATAGAGCAGCGTGCCTTTGGTGTTGACTGGTGCGCCGTCGACGCCGAAGGTCGTCACCGTGACGCCGGCGACTTGATGTCCCGCGGCCGCCAACTCGCCGGTAATCGCCGCGCAACACTGCGCGAATTTCCCGAGGATTTCGTCGAGCGACCAGATGTGCCAGGCGCTGTTCTCGGCCGCTGGCTGGGTCGCATTGGGCAGCACGCTCTTGGCGACGATTTTCCCGCTGGTATCGACCGCGATCGCGCGAACATTGGTCGCGCCGCAATCGAGCACGACGACCACATCATTAGCCATGGAAGCAAATCCTTGTTCTTGGCTCGCTGAGCAG
>JAGNOM010000257.1 GCA_017990155.1 Propionivibrio sp.
TTACGACGATCAACACCAACCGCGCGTATCTGTCGGAGATCGACGGCCTGATCGGCGACGGCGACCACGGGATCAACATGAGCAAGGGCTTCACTGGTTGTGGCACGCGCCTCGATGCACTGGGCGCTGGCGCCAGCGAGTTGCCGAAGGCCTTCGAACAGCTTTCACAGGCCCTGATGGACGACATCGGTGGTTCGATGGGTCCGCTCTACGGCAACTTCTTCCTCGGCTTCGTCAATACGCTGGAGCCGCACGCAGCGATGGACGCGGCGCTGTTCGGCGATGCGCTGGCGGCCGCCGTAGCGAATGTGCAGAGCATGGGCAACGCCAAGGTCGGCGACAAGACGCTGATCGATACCATGGTGCCGGCGCTGAACGCCTACAAGGATGCCGTCGCCAAGGGCGCCAGCTTTGCCGACGCGCTGCAGGCGATGAGTGTCGCCGCCGAAGCGGGCAAGAACTCGACGAAGGATCTCCAGGCGCGCATCGGTCGTTCAGCCCGCCTCGGGCCACGCTCGATCGGCGTGCTCGATGCCGGCGCAACGTCCTGCTGCCTGATCCTGCAATCGATCGGCACTTCGCTGCAGCGGCACCTCACGAAGTAATCACGCTCATTGCAGTCCTCCTTTTCGCGACCGTCATGCCTGGCATGCGGTCGCGTTTTTTCAGGGCAAGACCTGTTCGATGGGAAATGAGCAACGTTACTCTCTTGATGAGACAATTCCTTCATTAGGCCGATGTGGTCAAGCGCTGCCAATCCTTTTTAAGCAAACGAACAATTTAGTGCGAAACCCGAGAAGGTCTTCTCAGTATCAAACTGGAGGATAGAAAAGATGAATGAGTCAGATCGCTGGGCGATAATTCTGGATGTTCTCACCAAGTGTCAATTCGCTACGGTGAAGGACTTGACCAAGGTGTTGGGTTTCTCGCCGGCCACGATTCGGCGGGACATCGACAAGCTTCACGAGAACGGTCAGGTACGCAAGGTTTTTGGAGGTATTGCCCTTTCGAATGGCAGTATTGCCGAACACATGCCGGCCAAGCCCTTCGAGGCGAATCGGGTGGTTCATATTGACCGGAAAGAGGCAATAGCCATCGAGGCCGAAAAACTCGTCAAGGACGGCGACTCGATTATCGTGCTTGGCGGGACGTCGTGTTATCTCTTCGCCCAGCGCCTGGCGAAACGCAACGTCAAGATCTGTACCAATTCCATGCCACTGGCGGCCAGTCTGTTTGAGAACGGCAGTTGTCATCTGGTCGTTGCAGGGGGGGAACTGCATCGCGAGCCAGGCATCTTGTTCACGCCAGGAGCTCACGAAACGAATTTCTACGGGTCACGACTTTTTATCGGCGCCCAGGGAATCAACGGAAGCGGACTGCTCGAATCGCATCCGCTAGTTGTTCGGGCGATTGCGAGTCTGCAGGAGCACGCGGACGAGGTCGTCGTACTTGCGGACAGCAGCAAATTCTCTATCAAGGCACGGCATATCGCGTTGCCCTTGCCACGCATCAGCATGCTCGTGACCGATGATGGCATCGCGGACGAGGACCTTGACCTTCTCAAGAGCGCGGGTGTGACGGTGCTGATTACGCCGGTAAAGGAAGCGGAGGACAGGGAGTATTTGTCTGGCTGATGGGCTGTCCGACGTGTCCGTTATTGTCTTGATGCTGATGCCCGGACCGATGCTGTGATAAGCCGTGGCTTGCGTGCGACGTTTTTCGTAGTCGCTGTCTGGTGACAAGAAAAGGCCGGAGTCTCCATGTGGGATTCTCCGGCCGGAATTGACAGCGGGACGGCTTATCAGCGAAGCAAACGCTTTGCCGTCCGTCGATGTGCTTAGTGCTTGCGCAAATTTTCGAAGGCCACTTCCAGTTGATCAAGGAAAGCACCAGGTGCATGGTAAGCCTTGACCATTTCCGGATCAGGCTGGATCACGCCCTTGCCGGTGAAGATGGCCTGACGCAACTGCTCGGCGACGGTGTCGCGCTCGCACTCCGGGGCGATCGCTACGGCGGCGGCAACGGCCGCGCCGAGTGCAGCACCTGCTTGTCCGGCCTGGATGGCCGGGCGGTTCCAGATGGCGGCGATGCGCTTCATGATGCCTTCGCTGGTCGACGGGCCGCCGCAGACGCTGATGGCCGACTTATCGTTGACCGCGCCCGGGCCGGCGATCTTCATGCCGTAGCGATAGACGAGGCCGAGCGAACTATCGACAACCGCCGCGAAGTCATGCGCGAAATCGGCCGGGCCCCCGTCCAGACGCACCGGGTCCGGGTTCGACTGCACAATCGGGAACGATTCGGTGTCCGGGTGCCAGAAACGGATGCAGCTGCCCGGCGCGGTGTTCGCGAGCGAAGCATCGCAGGCGGCGTAATCCTTGGCGCCGAGGCCGTGGCGCAGGCGCAGGCGGTCCCAGGCCAGCGCGCCGTTGGTGCGGCAGCCGAAGTTGAACGGGCGGCCGAGTCCGTCGTACATGGCATTGGCGGTGCCGGCCATGTCGACGCTGCCGTCCGGGCTGGAAATCATGTACACGAAGCTGGTGCCGAGGCTGAGCAAATCGCCGGTCGCCAGAACTTTCGACTGCGGATTGTCGCCCGAGCCAGCGATTATCTTGCAGTCGGCGGATAGGCCGTACTTGACCTGGAAGTAGGCAGCGATGTTGCCACAGGCTGCCAGCGGATGGGCAATCGGGGGCAACTTGGCAGCGAGTGCGGCTGCCCCACCGGGTAGGTCACTGGCTGCTGCGTTCAGCACTACATCGTCCCACTGGCGCGTCGTGTAGTTCATCAACCCGGTTCCGCAGGCGTTGCCGAAATCGATCGGGATCGAGCAGTCACCTGAGAGGATTGCCGGGATAAAGCTGGAAATCTGCAGGATGTGGCGCGTTGCCGCGTAGGCATCCGGATAGCGGATCGCCAGCTTGCGGTGTACGGTGACCGCGAAACGCAAGGGCATGTCGCTGCCAGTACGCTCGATGATGGCTGCCTTGCCGCCGACAGCTTGGCGGATATGCTCAGCTTCAGCAGCGGTGTTCGCCGTCTTCCAGATCGGCGCGCCGCCGTAGGCAAAGGTGCCGTCGAGTACCGCGAGCAGTGTTTCCTTGGCGCTTGCGGTGTCGCGCAGACGGGCGAAATGGGACTTGGCCTGCTCGTTAAGATAGACGTGGCCATGCTGCTGACCAGAGGTGTTGATGGCGGCTATCGCGGCGGTGTCGAAACCGGCGGCTTTGAGGTCGCTGAACAGCGCTTCCAGCGCGGCGATGAACAGGCGCGGCGGTTGTTCGGCTTCGCCCGGCTCACGGGCGGGCATGACCATGGTGTCGTGTTCAAAGCCGAAACCGAGCAGACGCGGGTCGTCGCGGTAGGCCAGCGAACGGCTCCATAGAATTTCACCGGTGTTGCTGTTCAGCAGGATGGCGCTCAGGCTCTGCGTGCTGGCGTCGATTCCGAGGACGGTTCTGGGGCTAGTGCTCATGTTTCTTTCCTTGGCGATTGTTATAAGGTTTTTGAAAGCGGCCTTGCAAGGTCGGGATGCAATCTGCTTGATTCTTAGCGAGAAAGTGCACGTCGTCTAGGCGGTTTTTGACAAGTGCCGCCCGTTTTTTTCTGGCCCGGGAATCCTCCAATGCCGGCATGCCCGTCGTGCGCTTCCGCGGGTGGCGCGGAAATGTTCTCCTTACACGTGACTGCGCGGCCAACCCCGAAAACCGGAAGCGACCGCGCGAAGGATTTTACTGCGCTTTGAATGCTCAGTCTGGCAGTTTCACCATGATCTTGATCGCGTCACCGGGCATCGTCGAGGCGAATTCAAAGGCCTTGACGACATCCTTCAAATCGAAGCGGTGCGTAATCAGCGGCTTGACGTTGATTTGGCCCGAGGCAATGTACTTGATCGCGCGGTCGTAGACGTTAGCGTAGCGGAAGATGGTGAGGAACTCGATCTCCTTGCACTGCGCTTCGACGATGTCGATTGGCGCCGGCTCCTGCGGCATGCCGATCAGCACGACCTTGCCGCCTGGGGCGAGGAAGCTGGTGGTCGAGAGAATCGCGCGCGGTGCGCCGCTGGCCTCGAACACGATGTTCACGCCTTGCGGGTTCTCGGCATAGACATGCGCCTTGAGGTCGCCGCTCGTGATGTTGAAGGTGCTGATGCGCGCATCGTAGTTCTTGCGGATGAAGTCGAGCTTCTCCTGCTTGGCGTCGGCGACGATGACGTGGCTGCAGCCGCCGGCGATAGCCGCCAATGCGGTGACCAGGCCGATAGTCCCGGCGCCGAGCACGAGCGCGGTGTCGCCCGGCGAGACGCGCGCCTTCTTGACTGAATGCACGCCGATGGCCAGCGGCTCGACCAGTGCGCCTTCTTCGAAACTCACGTTGTCCGGCAGCTTGAAGGTGAGGTTGGCCGGGTGCACGATCGATTCGCGCAGGCAGCCGTGAATGGGGGGCGTCGCCCAGAAACGCACGTCCGGGTCGAGGTTGTACATGCCTTGCAGCGTCTGGCTGCTGGCGTAGTCGGGAATGCCGGGTTCCATGCAGACGCGGTCGCCGACCTTGAGGTTCTTAACGGCGCTGCCGATTTCGGTGATGGTGCCGCTCGCCTCGTGGCCGAGCACCATTGGTTCGTTGACCACAAATCCGCCGATGCGGCCGTGCA
>JAGNOM010000258.1 GCA_017990155.1 Propionivibrio sp.
GGAAGCTGATAAAGATATTACACAAACTATACGAAAAAATACACAAATCTCGAGAATTTATGGTTTGTCGTTTGAAAGTGTTTTTATCAATTGAATCATCAACCCGTGTTCGATTGATCAAATCATCAATTTCGACAACCGGTGTTCTCCGTCGTTCTCGCACGTATTTCAATAAAAACAGCAGGTTATAAATTTGGCACGCTCCTTGATTAGGGAGCTTTCGCGACGCAACCAATTTGCGCCGCCAGCGGGAGGGACAACACATGCAGGTTCACGGGACTCAAGCAGCCAATCCAAATCAGCCGGGCTTCGATGCCACTCGACGTTATGTGCGCGTCTGCGAACAGCGGCTGGACGGTTTCGTTGAATTCGAATTCGCCATCGGCGACCCGGCGCTCTGCGTCGAGTTGATGCTCAAGGAGGCCGATTTCCACGAGTTCTGCCTGGCCAACGACGTCATAGTTCTCGGGCAAGCCGAATCTGGGCAAGGCGACTGGGCAGCGAGGATGAACAAGGCTTCCCGGCTGGAAAGCGAAGGCAAGGAAGAAACAACTATTGAGAACCGAAAAAGTGACTGACGACCTCTCCACCGTTCGTGGTGAGCTTGTCGAACCATGAACGACGCCCTTGCGCGGACAGCCCGCCCTTCGACAGGCTCAGGGCGAACGGTGGTGGAGAACGGACAAGCATTTTCACGAGCATCAATAACGAAACGAAACAACCAGTAGAAGCACCCACGACGAAAGGACACACCCATGGAAATTGATCTGCGCACGGTCGCCATCAAGCCGGTGCGACAAACGTTCGACCACATCGCGCGGCGTTTCGGCGACAAGCCGGCCAGCCGTTATCAGGAGGGAAGCTACGATCTCCAGCAGACGGACATCTTCCACTATCGTCCGATGTGGGAGCCGGAATTGCAATTGTTCGACCCGCGCCGGACCAAGGTGCAGATGAAAGACTGGTACGCGCTGAAAGACCCTCGCCAGTTCTACTACGGCGCCTGGACGATTGCCCGCTCGCGGCAGCAGGACGCCGCCGATTCCAGCTTCGAGATGATCGAGGAACGCGGGTTGGCGGCGATGATCCCGGCCGAGCTGAAACAACTCGCGCTCGATGTGCTCGTTCCGCTGCGCCACATGGAGTGGGGCGGCAACATGGGCAACTCGTTCATCGCCGCCTACGGCTACGGCACGGTGATTACTCAGCCGTGCCTCTATCACGCCATGGACCATCTGGCCGTGGCGCAATACCTGACGCGCATCGGCTTGGTGCTCGAAGGCCCGGAGGCGCTGGATGCTGCCAAGGATGCCTGGATGAAATTCGAGATGTGGCAGCCGATGCGCCGCCACGTCGAGAACGTCCTGGTGGTGCGGGACTGGTTCGAGATCTTCGTCGCGCAGAACCTGGTACTCGAGGGACTGGCCTATCCGCTGATCTACGACTACCTCGACGGCGAGTTCTCGGCCAAGGGCGGCACGGCGATCTCGATGATGACGCGCTTCATGTCCGAGTGGACGACCGAAACCGCCAAGTGGATCGACGCCCAGATCAAGGTCGCTGCCGCCGAATCGCCCGAGAACAAGGCGCTCCTGAGCGACTGGCTCAAGCAGTACCGCTGCCCGGTGCTCGACGCGCTCATCCCGCTTGCCAACCGCGCCTTCGGCGACCGCGCCGAGAGCGTTTTGGCGGAAGTCACCGAGCAGTTCAACGCCCGCTGCGCGAAGCTCGGCCTCGTTGTTTAGGAGATCCCATGTCCAAAGTATTTATCGCATTCCAGCGCAATGAGGACACCCGTCCGATCATCGAGGCGGTGCTTGCCGACAACGCGCATGCCGAAGCCATCGAATCGCCTGCCATGGTCAAGATCGACGCCGAACACAGCCTCGTCATCAAGCGCGAGAGCATCGAGGAACTGATCGGTCGTCCCTTCGACCTGCAGGAGCTTCAGATGAGTCTGATCACCATTTCCGGGCATCTGGATGAGGACGACGACGAGTTCCGCCTGTCCTGGGCCAACTAACGAATTCGGGAGACAAACATGGATATGCAAGCGAGCAAGAAGAAGCTGGGCCTCAAGGAAAAGTACGCCCACATGACGCGCGGCCTGGACTGGGAAACCAGCTATCAGCCGATGGACAAGGTGTTTCCGCAGGCGACCTTTGAAGGCATCAAGATCCACGACTGGGACAAGTGGGAAGACCCCTTCCGCCTGACCATGGATTCGTACTGGAAATATCAGGCCGAGAAGGAGCGCAAACTCTATGCCGTGCTTGACGCTTTCGCCCAGAACAACGGCCACCTCGGCATCACCGATGCGCGTTACCTGAACGCCATCAAGCTCTTCCTGACCGGCATTTCGCCGCTCGAATATGTGGCGCACCGGGGCTTCTCGGCGGCCGGCCGCAATTTCCCTGGCGTCGGTCCGCGCGTCGCTTGCCTGATGCAGGCGGTCGACGAAATGCGCCACGCGCAGACGCAGATTCACGCGCTCTCCAACTACAACAAGCACTATGACGGTTTCCACGACTTCAAGCACATGCTTGAGCGCGTCTGGTATCTCTCGGTGCCCAAGTCTTTCTTTGACGACGCCTTCAGTGCTGGCCCGTTTGAGTGGATGATCGCCATCGGCTTCTCCTTCGAATACGTGCTGACCAACCTGCTGTTCGTCCCCTTCATGTCTGGCGTCGCGTACAACGGCGACATGGCGACGGTGACCTTCGGCTTCTCGGCGCAATCAGACGAAGCGCGGCACATGACGCTCGGCCTCGAGTGCATCAAGTTCATGCTCGAACAGGACCCGGACAACCTGCCGATCGTCCAGAAGTGGATCGACAAGTGGGCATGGCGCGGCGTGCGCGTGCTGACGCTGGTGGCGATGATGATGGACTACATGCTGCCCAAGCGCGTGATGAGCTGGAAGGAAGCCTGGGAGATCTATTTCGAGCAGAACGGCGGTGCACTGTTCGCCGATCTGGCGCGCTACGGCATCAAGATGCCGGAGTGCCTCAAACAGTGCTCGATCGACAAGGAGCACATCGGCCACCAGGCTTGGGCGACGTTCTACCAGTACGGCGGTGCGGCGGCGTTTCACACCTGGATGCCGAGCGACGAGGAAATGGACTGGCTGTCGGCCAAGTATCCGAACACCTTCGACAAGTACTACCGCGCGCGTTTTACCTATTGGCGCGACGAGGCAGAGAAGGGCAACCGCTTCTACACCAACACGCTGCCGATGCTCTGCCAGGTCTGCCAGATTCCGATGCTGTTCACCGAGCCGGACGATCCGACCAAAATCTGCTATCGCGAATCCGAGTACCAGGGCGAGAAGTACCACACCTGCTCGGACGGCTGTAAGCACATCTTCGACGACGAACCCGAGAAGTACATCCAGGCGTGGCTGCCGGTGCATCAGATCTACCAGGGCAACTGCTTCCCGGAAGGCACCGACCCGACCGTCGAAGGCTTCGATCCGCTAGCCAAGGTGCTCGAGTACTACCACTTCGACATGGGCCACGACAACCTCGATTTCGAAGGTTCGCGTGACCAGGCGAATTTCGCGGCCTGGCGCGGGATGGCGACGAAGAACACCTGAACTGAATCGTTGACGTTCATGAAGGTGACTGACCAATCCCTAACACCGTTCGCCCTGAGCCTGTCGAAGGGCGCGTGGCCTACATGGCGCGCCCGTTCATGGTTCGACATGCTCACCACGAACGGTGGATAGATCGTCAGTCACTTTTACTGCTCTCAATAGGAGACTGAAATGCCCGTACAAGCACTCAAGGACTACAACCTCCCGGCCGCAGACACGCAGGACAAGTTCCACGGTGGCCAGTTGCTTTACGTCGGTTGGGACGACCACCTGATGTTCTGCGCGCCGTTTGCCTACTGCCTGCCGCCCGACACGCCGTTCCGCGATGTCTGCGAAAAGATTCTGCCGAATTCCTTCGGCTATCACCCCGAGTGGTCCAAAGTCGATTTCAAGGCCGCGACCTGGCTGAAGTCCGGCCAGCCCTGGCAACCGGACATGAACAAGACGCTGGCCGAACTCGGTCTCAGGCACAAGGACGCGCTTCGCTTGCAGACACCGGGGCTGAAAGGCCTCAACGGCAGCAGCTCGTAATCCGGAGGCGTCATGAGCTACGAACTGACCATTGAGCCGCTCGGCCAGACCATCGAGGTCGAGGACGGGCAATCGATCCTCGACGCCGCGCTGCGTGCCGGAATCTACCTGCCGCACGCCTGCTGTCACGGCCTGTGCGCGACGTGCAAGGTGCAGGTGATCGATGGCGAAGTCGATCACGGCGAGGCCTCCACCTTCGCGCTGATGGACTTCGAGCGCGAGGAAGGCAAGACCCTCGCGTGCTGCGCGCGGCTGGAGTGCGATACGGTGATCGAGGCCGAGATCGACGAAGATCCCGACGCGCAGAATCTGCCGGTCGAGGACTATAGCGGCACGGTAGTTCGCCTCGAAGCGCTGACGCCCACGGTGCGTGGCATCTGGCTGAAACTGGACCGACCGATCCGTTTTCAGGCCGGGCAGTACATCAACCTGGAGGTGGCCGCGCTCGGCGGCCAGTCGAGAGCCTTTTCGCTGGCCAATCCACCGGGCGAGGCGGATGTCGTCGAGCTGAACGTGC
>JAGNOM010000259.1 GCA_017990155.1 Propionivibrio sp.
CTTAGAATCGCGCCATGCCCCTCATCGAACGCCATCACCGCGCGCTATTCGTACTGCTCTTTGCAGTTTTCACCATCTTTGGCATGTCGATGACCATCATCGGCGCGACCTTGCCGGTGATCCTGGCCGATTTCAAGTGGAACTACCTGATCGCCGGCTTCGTGCTCGGCGCTGGCGCTGTCGCCTACTTTGTAGCGACTTTCGTCGGCGGCTACCTGGTGCAGCACTGGGGAGCCAAGCCGACCCTCTTGTTCGGGCTGGTACTCGACGTGATTGGCCTGTCTTTCTTCGCAACGACGCCCGATCCATTGACCAACATCCTGCTCAGCGCACTCATCGGTATCGGCCAGGGCGCCATCGAAATCACCATCAATTGGTCGACGTTACGTATCGACTCCAAGAACAGCGGACGGCCGATGAATCTCATGCATGGCGCGTTCGCCATCGGCGCCATCCTCGGCCCCATGGCGGTTGGTGCGCTGATTCAGAGCGGACTCGGGTGGACCATCGTATTCCGTGGCATGGCCGGGATTTTCGTCCTGCTCACCGTCGTGATGGTCTTCACGCCGCTGGCGCTCGCCGCGCACAAGATGGGGGACGATGCACCGGCTCCCGAACGACTCAGTAAACATCCGGCGTACTGGCTGTCGTTCTTTGCACTCTTGGTCTATGTCGGCGTCGAACTGGGAGTTTCCAACTGGGTCGCTGAGTATTTCGTTGCCGTGTTCGCCTACTCCCCGGCGGCCAGCGCACTGCTTGTTTCCCTGTTCTGGGCCGGCCTGCTCGCCGGACGTTTCGGCGTGCCGCTGCTCTACACAGGCACGCGCCAGGATGCAGTGCTCATCGGATTCTCGGCAATGGCGGCGGTCGCAATCATCCTGCTCACGCTGCTCGGCTACACCGCCAGCCAACCACTGACAATCGAGATTGGCAGGGTTCTTGTCTTCTTCGCCGGGCTCGGCTGTTCGATCTACTATCCAGCCGTAATCACGCTGCTCGGAAAATGCTTCCCCCACGCACAAAGCCAAGCCATCGGCTTCGCAGCAACCGGCGGCGGCATCGGCGCCTTCGTTTTTCCTTTCCTGATGTCAGCGCTCTCGCAAAGTTGGGGAATTCGCGCCGGATTCGCTACCTACGCGGTCTTCGCCGTGGTCATGACGCTGTGCGCCATCGGATTGGCCGTCAGTGTCGCGAAAGCCGAGCGCCGCTGAAACACGGCACCAACCGAACATACATACGGCATTTTTTGCCACGCCCGCCCGATCGACGTCCGCCTTCGCCTCTGGCGATTTCCCTTATAATGTGCCGTCTGTTGCACGCACCAACCACCTGACTCAACCTCTTTTCGAGACGGATCAATCCATGGGATTTCTCGCAGGCAAGCGCATTCTTATCACCGGCGTTCTTTCGAAACACTCGATTGCATACGGCATCGCCAAGGCTTGCCATCGTGAAGGCGCGGCACTCGCCTTTACCTATCAGAACGAACGCTTCCTCGATCGTATCAACAAGTTCGCAACAGAATTCGACAGCACGCTCGTCTTCCAGTGCGACGTCGCCGAAGACACTCAGATCGACAAATTGTTTGCCGATCTCGCAACGCATTGGGAAGGCCTCGATGGACTGGTGCATTCGATTGCCTACGCGCCGACGGAGGCGATCGAAGGCGACTTCCTCGATGGCATTTCCCGAGAATCGTTCCGCATCGCCCATGATGTCTCTTCCTACAGCTACCCGGCGCTGGCCAAGGCGGCGCGCCCGATGCTGCTGAAAGGCAACAAGCCAGCCCTCCTCGCGCTCTCGTATCTTGGCGCAGAACGCACAATGCCCAACTACAACACCATGGGTCTGGCCAAGGCCAGCCTTGAAGCCGCGACGCGCTATCTCGCGTTCTGCCTCGGGCCACAGGGCATCCGCGCCAACGCCGTTTCCGCAGGCCCGATCAAGACGCTGGCCGCCTCCGGCATTGGCAACTTCGGCAAGCTGCTGGCATACAACTCGCACAATGCACCGCTGCGCCGCAACGTAACGATCGAAGAAGTCGGTAACGCCGCTGCCTTCCTGCTTTCTGACCTCGCCAGCGGGATCACGGGTGAAATCACTTACGTTGACGGCGGCTTGAACACCACAGCACTCGGTAACGCCGACCCTCTTCCGCAATAGTCGACAGTCGATCGCCGTTCCAGCTTCATACTCCACTAACGACAACGCCGACGGTAATCCCGTCGGCGTTGTCGTTTGGAGCGCTATGAATTACTGACGCTCGCGGCTTTCCAGCAAGCCCGTATTGACTTCAATCTTGTAACGCTGGCGCAAGCTCGACAAGTACGCTGCCACATCCTGTTGCGCCACAATTGTCGTGTATTCATCGCGAATCGCCTTGCGCTTCGCGTCCTCAAGCTTCTCCGGCTGTGCCACCTTGACGATCTTGTAGATCATGTAGCTACCGCCCAGTTCTGCACCGACGTAGGCAGGAAGCTTCTGCACGTCGGCCTTGAAGATCGCCTGCAGCGCGGGAATCGGCATCGCCAGCGCTTGCTGACGCGTCATCGTCTTCGCCGCCGTCCAGGTCAACGCATCCTTGTCGCCCTTCTTCAATTCGGCCAGCTGTTGCTCACCGGTCTCCTTCGCCATGGCAGCTTGCTTCTCAGCTTTCAGGAGCGTTTCAATCTCGCCCTTGACCGTCTCGAAGGGCTTGACGCTCGCCGGCGCATGTTCGACGACACGTGCCGCCAATAGCGTATTCGGTGCGACTTCGACCGCTTCGGTGTTCCGCTTGTTCTTGATGGCGTCTTCAGAGAACAGGCCGGTCAGAATCTTTGGATTCGCCAACGGCCCAATCTGCGCCGCCAATTTCGAATCCGGAGTCTTCGGTACCCAATCGGTTTTCTCGATCTTCAGCTTGAACTGGTCAGCCGCCGGCTGAAGGCTGTCCGATTGCTCATAGACCAGATTGTTAAATCCTTCAGCAGCTTCGGCAAACTTGCGTGATGCCGCCTGACGCTTCAACTCGCCCTCGATCTCCGCCTTCACATCGTCGATCGGACGCACCTTGGCAGCCTTGATCTCGGTCAGCTTGATGATGTGATAGCCAAACTCGGATTCAACCAGCCCGGAAATGTCGCCCTCCTTCTGCTTGAACACTGCCTCCTCGAAGGGCTTCACCATCATGCCTCGGCCAAAGAAACCCAGATCGCCGTTCTTCTCCGCGGAACCCGGATCCTCCGAGTACTTTTTGGCCAACTCTGCGAATTTCGCCGGCGTTTTCTGAACTTCCGCCAGAATCTCCTCGGCCTTTGCCTTGGATTTTTCCTTATCGGAATCCGGTTTGGTCAGCACCAGAATATGGCTGGCGCGACGCTCCTCAGGAACCTCATAACGGTCCTTATGGCTGTCGTACCAAGTCTTGACCTCTGCATCGCTGACGCTCACTTGACTCAAAAGTGCGTCCAGCGAAAGAACCACATACTCGGCCTTGACCTGTTCCGCAACCTCGAACCGAGCCTTGTTTTCGTCGTAGTACTTCTGAACCTCGGCGGTCTCGATCTTGGCCTTATCCGCGTACTGCTCCGAAGCGATCCGGTACTCGTTGAACTGCCGCTCTTCCAACTGAAGCCGAAGCAAGGCATCGGTCTGGGTCGCAGACACAAAAGCTGTCTCACTCACCGCGCCAAGCAATTGCTGGAGCGTCAGATCCTGCCGAAGTCGAGCCTCGAATTGCGGCTGCGACATTCCCTTGGAACGCAACGCCGACTCATAGCGCTCCATCGAAAACTTGCCGTCTTCCTGCAGCCCGGGAATTGCCCTGATCACATCGCGCAACATGCCGTCGCTTGTCACCAGGCGATTCTTGTCCGCTTCCAGCATCAAGAGCCGCTTATCAATCAGCGAATTGAGAATACCCAATCTGACTTCTGGCGAATTCATCGCCTCCGGACTGAAATTCTCGCCCATAGATTGCCGCAGTTGATCCTGGCGTTCGCGAAACGCCATCTCGAACTCGGAAACCGATATCTTCGATCCGCCGACACTCGCCATGTCACGACCAGCACCGGAGTTCCTGACATAGGAGTCGACGCCCCAAAAAGCAAACGGAAGGGTGATCAGGCCAAGAAATATCTGAACGATTCTCTTGTTATTGCGTACGGCGTCAAACATGATAATTGCCCGTTAGTTCAATTAAGTAATTGAAACACAAACAAAAAAGGCGAACTTTCGTTCGCCTTGAGTTAGTGGCGGAGTGGACGGGACTCGAACCCGCGACCCCCGGCGTGACAGGCCGGTATTCTAACCAACTGAACTACCACTCCAATACTACTTGATACCAAAGGCTGCGTTGCGCAACCTTGCAAAACTTGGCGTCCCCACGGGGATTCGAACCCCGGTACCTACCGTGAAAGGGTAGTGTCCTAGGCCTCTAGACGATGGGGACCCGGACCAACAACTGTTTGAAGCCTTTGGCTTGCCAAGACAAACCGGCATCACCACGCCAAATCTGGCTCCCCGACCTGGGCTCGAACCAGGGACCTACGGATTAACAGTCCGGCGCTCTACCGACTGAGCTATCGAGGAACAGGGCGCGCATTATAAGGTACAAAACCACACTGTAAAGCGCGACGATGCAGAAATATTTCCTCTAC
>JAGNOM010000260.1 GCA_017990155.1 Propionivibrio sp.
CAGCCCAACCGCGCCGTGCTGCACACGGACCCCGCCTTGCTGCCGCGTGACGAGAACCTCTGGTCGGCGTGGAACTACTTTTCCGGGCATGGCAAACCGGGAACACCGTTGAGTGAGCAGCCTGTGAGAGTTTCGTACCTGATCAATCGTCTCCAGCCGCTGCCGTTCAAGACGCCGGTTGTCGTGACACTGAACCCGGCGCGCGAAGCCGATCCGGCCAAGGTCATCGCCGAGTTCGAATATGCGCATCCGATCTTCGATGCGTCGGCCATTGCTGCGCAGCAGCGCCTTCCGGCTGTGCAGGGCGAAGGAAACGTCTGGCTGGCGGGCGCCTGGGGCAGCTACGGATTCCACGAGGACGGACTGAAATCGGCGCTGCGCGTGGTGAATGGTCTTGGCGTTCTCGCGCCTTGGCAGTCGGCAGAAGATCGGGTGGGTACGCGGTCCGGTCTGCGAGAAGCGTCCTGAGGCAGTTATGAACCCGCGTCCACGACTATTCCTCGGCAACGTCATGCACCGCCGCCTGCGGCCTGTCGTCAATGCCTTCGTCTATCCGGTGTTCTATGTGCAGTTGCCGGTGCGCGATCTGGCGGCGGCGAACTGCGGCATCTTCTCGGTCGATCGAGCCAACGTGCTGAGTTTCCGGCAGAAGGATCATGGCGCGCGTGATGGCAGTCCCTTGTTGCCGTGGATTGAATCGCTCCTGCGCGAGCACGGATTGCCGGACGACGGCGAGATCGTCCTGCAGACCTTTCCCCGCGTCTTCGGTTTCGTCTTCAATCCGGTCAGCTTCTGGTATTGCCATGACCGTGCAGGCGAACTGGTCGCTGTGCTGGCCGAGGTCAACAACACCTTCGGCGGTCGCCATCAATATCTGCTGCACAACCCGCACGGTGCGCCGCTGTGCGACGGACAGGAGTTGCGGGCGGATAAGGTGTTTCATGTCTCACCGTTCAACGAAATCGAAGGCGGTTACCGCTTCCGCTTCCATCTCGATCGGCCGGTGCCGCTGGCGCGCATTGATTACGACGATGCAGAGGGCGAACTGCTGCTGACTTCCATCTCTGGCAAACCGCAGGAATGGAGCGCAAAAGCACTCCTGCGCACCTTCCTGCGGATGCCTTTTCTGACCGCTGGCGTGGTATTTCGCATCCACTGGCAGGCGATCAAGCTCTGGCTCAAAGGCGTGCCGTTTCGCGGCGCGCATGTCGCTCAACCCTTACAGGAAACGACGAAATGAACAATCCGAACAATTCGATGACCCTGAACGGCCCGGTCTCGCCGGCACGCGACACCCGTGTTGTTTTTTCCCTGCTGGAGAACCTGCGCGGTGGTTTGCTGGAAGTCCGTTTGCCGGACGGTTCGAGCGCGCTCTTCGGCGATGGCGAGCACGGCGTGTCGCTGCATGTCAATGACGAGGCCGTCTTCAGCCGGGTGTTGGCGCGCGGCGACATCGGCCTGGCCGAGGCATACATCGATGGGCAATGGGATTCGCCGGACATCACCGGCCTGCTGATGCTGTTTGCCGCAAATCGCGATGTGCTCAGGAAGGCGGTGCATGGTTCCTGGGGACAGCTCCTGCTGGCGCGCATTCGCCACTGGATGAACCGCAACAGCCGCGCCGGCAGCAAGCGCAACATCATGGCCCACTACGACCTGGGCAACGAGTTCTACGCGCAGTGGCTCGATTCGACCATGAGTTACTCGTCTGCGGTCTATCGCCAGACGGATGACGGCTCGCTGGCTGCGGCACAGGAAGCCAAGTACCGTCGCATTCTGGAGAAACTCCAGGCCAGCCTCGGACAAAGCGTGCTCGAGATCGGCTGCGGCTGGGGCGGCTTCGCCGACTTGGCGGTTCAGCAAGGGCTGGCGCTGACCGGGCTGACGCTTTCACCATCGCAACTCGAATGGGCGAAGAAACGCGTGCCGGCTGCGGATCTTCGCTTGCAGGACTACCGCGATACGCAGGAGACCTACGACCATGTAGTTTCCATCGAGATGTTCGAGGCCGTTGGCGAGCGCTGGTGGTCGAGCTATTTCAACACGATCGCTCGAGCGCTCAAGCCTGAGGGCAGGGCCGTCGTCCAGAGCATCACGATCCGCGACGACATCTTCCCGGCGTATCGCCGCAGTACCGACTTCATCCAGCAGTTCATATTCCCGGGCGGAATGCTGCCGTCGCGCTCAGCGTTTCGCGCGCAAGCGGAAAAGCAGGGCTTGGTCGTCCGTGAAGAGTTTGCCTTCGGACTCGACTACGCGCGGACGCTCGCCGTCTGGCGCACCGCCTTCGAGTCCAACTGGACTCAGATTGCCGCCCTCGGTTTCGACGAACCCTTCCGCCGCTTGTGGAGAATGTATCTCTGCTACTGCGAGGCCGGCTTCCGCGCGGGAACGATCGACGTCGTGCAGTTCGAACTTGCGCATAGTCGCGCGCATGGTCACGCATCGTGAACATCGCCAACCGACTCATCGAGCAGGCAAACGGCGACCGGTGCGCAACGGCGAACCGGGTACGCCGGTCGCTCGTCCTGGTGTCCTTGTTCTGGCCGTTTGCCGGCCTGGCGAATATGGAGGCTGCGGAGACTGACTCGCCCCTAGGGCTTCAGCGCTGGGGAAGCGGCGAGTTTCGCCGTTTCGGCTTTCTCGTCTACGAGGCGACGTTATGGGCGGGCGATGATCCGCAGCGACCGCCTTTGGCCCTGCGTCTTGACTACAAACGCAAGATCGACGGATCGGCCATTGCCGACGCCAGCGTCAGCGAGATGCGCAAGCTGGGCGTGGACGAGAAGATGCTTGCGGTCTGGGGCGAGCAGATGCTGTGGCTGTTCCCCGACGTCGCACCGGGAGATTCCCTCATCGGACACTACCGGGCAGATGGGGCCAGTTTTTCCTTCAACGGTAAGCCCATCGGCGAGATCGCCGACCCTGAGTTTGCTGAGCGCTTCTTCGCCATCTGGCTTGACCCGAAGACCAGCGCGCCGGAACTGCGGGTGGCCTTGCTCAAACGCCCGCGAATCGATGGTGAGGGGTGATTGAAGTGTACAAGGCGAGCCAGCGAAACCACGCGATAGGCGCCGACCGCGTGTTCGCCTACGGACTCCTCGGCCTGCCGCTGGCTTTTGCCGCGTTGCCCATCTATGTCCATGTGCCGCGTTACTACGCCGATGCGGCCGGGATGGAGCTGGCCTTGCTCGGCGCCATACTGTTTGGAGCACGGCTGCTCGATGCCGGGATTGACCCGTGGCTTGGCTGGCTGGCCGATCGCGTTTCGCGTCCGCGCATGGTGGCGATCTCCTTGCTGCCGTTCGCACTCGGATTTGTCGCGTTGCTCAATCCGCCGGCTGAATATGTATCGCTCTGGCTGCTGGGCGCGCTAGCCGTGACCTATCTTGGCTACTCGGCGGCGACGGTGGCTTATCAGGCGTGGGGCGCGGATATCGGCGAAACCTCCGGGCAGCGAACGCGCCTGACCGCGTCGCGCGAAGGGTTTGGACTGGTTGGCGTGGTGCTCGCTTCAGCGCTCCCCGGATTGCTGGCCACGGACCTGAATGACGGCATCGCCCGCCTGAGCTGGGTTCTCCCACCGTTGTTGCTGCTGGCCGTCCTGGCTACGTTTTCCCGCGCCAGCACCGGTCTTCTTCAGGCGACGGCGTCAAGCCAACCGTTGCTGCGCAGTTTGAAACAAGTATTTTCCGATCTGCCGTTCCGGCGCTTGTTGCTCGTCTTCGTCGCCAACGGGATTGCCGCGGCGCTCCCGGCGACCTTGTTCCTCTTCTTCGTCGCCGACGTGTTGCAAATGGAAAAGGCGAGCGGTCCGCTGCTGGCTGTCTATTTCGTTTCGGGTGCCGCGTCGCTCCCCGCGTGGGTCAGGTTGTCGGCGCGCCTCGGGCGTGTCATGGCCTGGTTGCTGGCGATGGGACTCTCCATCGTCGCGTTTGGCGGCGCAAGTGTGCTTGGGGCGGGCGACGTGTGGCCGTTTGCCCTGATCTGTGTCGCTTCAGGCCTGGCGTTGGGCGCCGATCTCGCGCTACCCGCCGCGATCGCGGCCGATCTTGGCGAACGACAGGGGCAGGCCGGCGCCTGTTTCGGTGTCTGGAACTTCGTCGCCAAGCTGAATCTCGCGCTTGCCGCCGGTGTGTCCTTACCTCTCATCGGCGCACTCGGCTACGTCGCAGGCGGTAGAGACGAAAGCGGCCTGGCCGCGCTCACCTTTGCCTATGCCCTGCTGCCGCTCGCATTCAAAGCGCTGGCCGCTGTCTTGTTGTGGCGGTGGCGTCATTCACTGGAGTTCGAATCATGAAACTATTGCTCGCTGCCGCATTCACCCTTGGACTGGCCGGTTGCGCCTCGACCACTGTCGAGCAATATCGCGCCGAGACGCCGGTGCTCGACTTGCCAACCTACCTGAACGGCACCCTCGACGCCTGGGGGATGTTCCAGGGGCGGTCCGGCGAGGTCAAGAAGCGCTTCCATGTCGTGATCGACGCACAGTGGAAGGGCGACACCGGTGTTCTCGACGAGCGCTTCAGCTGGTCCGACGGGACGAACTCTCGCCGCGTTTGGACCCTCACCAGACAAGCGGATGGGACGTATCGGGGTACCGCCGACGATGT
>JAGNOM010000261.1 GCA_017990155.1 Propionivibrio sp.
GCTTGTGCGCTGTTGGCCATAAGAGTTGATCCCTGAAATAGCTGATGGGTTAATCGAAAACGCGGAATTGTACAGACGAGAGCCGGCCAACGCAAGAAGTTCTCGCACATTTCGCACACCTCGATCATTCTGCGGGCTCAAACGGCTAAGATGTCGCGTTCTCAGTTGCACCCACAGAAACGGCCGAATGAATCTTCTCAAAGCCCTCGTTACCGTCAGCGGCATGACGCTGCTCTCCCGCATACTCGGATTCGTTCGCGACTTTGTCATCGCCCGCGCTTTCGGCGCAGGCATGCTGACGGATGCATTCTTCGTTGCCTTCAAGCTTCCAAACCTGTTGCGCCGCTTGTTTGCCGAAGGCGCCTTCTCCCAGGCATTCGTTCCCATTCTTGGCGAGTACAAGAACAAGCGCGGACATGTGGAAACCAAACGCCTGGTTGATCATGTCGCGACCTTGCTATCCCTGGTTCTCGTTCTCGTAACGGTGCTCGGCATGCTTGCTGCGCCCTACGTGGTGTACGTCTCGGCACCCGGCTTTGCTGCTGATGCCGGGAAGTTCGCGCTGACCGTCGAGCTGACCCGCATCACTTTTCCCTACATCTTCTTCATGTCGCTTACCGCTCTGGCCGGCGGCATTCTGAATACGTGGAGTCGCTTTGCCGTTCCGGCATTCACGCCCGTACTCCTGAATCTGGCATTCATCGGCATGGCCTTGTTCGCCGCACCATGGTTTGACCCACCGGTACTCGCGCTGGGCTGGGCCGTTTTCGTCGGCGGCGCGCTGCAACTTGCTTTTCAGATCCCTCATCTGAGACGAATCGACATGCTTCCCCGTTTTTCGTTCAACTGGAAAGACGAGGGCGTCCGCCGCATTCTGAAACTGATGGCACCGGCCGTACTCGGGGTTTCGATCGCGCAGATCAGTCTGTTGATCAATACGGTCTTCGCTTCCTTCCTCGACACAGGAAGCGTGTCCTGGCTTTACTATGCAGACCGCCTGATGGAATTCCCATCGGGCATGCTTGGAGCGGCGCTTGGCACCATTCTCCTGCCGTCGCTTGCCAAATGCCACGCTGGCGAAAGACATGAGGAATACTCGAAACTGCTCGACTGGGGTTTGCGCCTGACGCTACTACTTGCAGCGCCGGCAGCGCTTGCGCTGGCCATTATCGCGGTCCCGCTGATTGCCACCCTCTTCCACCATGGCGCATTCTCGGCCCACGATGTGTTCATGACACGTGATGCGCTGGTCGCCTACAGCGTCGGTTTGCTCGGCCTGATTCTGGTCAAAGTGCTGGCCCCGGGGTTCTACGCGCGCCAAAACGTCCGCACTCCGGTAAAGATCGCCGTCGTCACCCTTGTCACCACCCAACTGCTCAACCTCGCACTTGTCGGATGGCTTCGGCACGCTGGGCTGGCGCTATCGATCGGTCTCGCCGCTTGTCTCAATGCCGCACTGCTCTATCGCGGCTTGAGGCGGCACGACATCTATACGCCGCAGCCGGGCTGGGTCGTCTTTTACCTGAAACTGGCAACGGCGATGCTGATAATGGGCGGCGCGCTCTGGCTATCAATGGGTGACGCGGCTGACTGGATACGCTGGTCGCTGGCTGATCGGCTGATCCGACTCGCGGCGGTTGTCACGATCGGTGCCGCTGCGTATTTTGGCACGCTTTGGCTGACCGGCATTCGCCTGAAGGACTTCAAACGCCGGGCCACGGAATAGCCCACGTGCCGGGGCTGGAGCCATCCCATCCCGACGGTGTCTTGCCGGGATGGGACTTTGACTACCGACTGCTCAATTCAACGCATCAAACGCCGCTAGTTTGATCTGTTCAACGCTTCCAACGCCCGAGATTTTCAGGCATTTCGGTGCTCTGAGATCGCCGGTCGCCGACCAAGCCTCATAGTAGTCAATCAGCGGCTGGGTCTGGGAATGGTAGATTTTCAGACGGTTCCTGACCGTCTCTTCCATATCATCGTCACGTTGGATCAAATCCTCTCCGGTGAGATCGTCCTTGCCGGCAACCTTGGGCGGATTGAACACCACGTGATAGGTTCGACCCGAGGCCAGATGAACGCGACGTCCGCCCATGCGTTCGATGATTTCCGAATCGGCCACATCGATCTCGAGTACGAAATCAATCGCCACTCCGGCCGATTTCATCGCCTCGGCCTGGGGGATCGTGCGCGGGAATCCGTCAAACAGATACCCGCTCTTGCAGTCATCCTTGAGCAGACGCTCCTTGACCAACGCGACGATGATGTCATCCGAAACAAGGCAGCCGATGTCCATCACTTTCTTGGCTTCGACGCCAAGCGGCGTCCCGGCCTTGATCGCCGCACGCAGCATGTCTCCGGTGGAAATCTGCGGAATGCCGTACTTTTCGCAAATGAATGACGCCTGCGTGCCCTTCCCGGCACCCGGCGGCCCGAGCAGAATCAGTTTCATGGTATCTCCCAAGAATCGACAAAACAAAGAAATCAATCCAAATCAGACTGTAGCGAGCGCAATCGGGAACGCAAGACACCAACGCCTTCAACGAAACCGACACCGGCAATTTGCCGACCAGCCAATGATCAAACGGCACCCGAGCGGCGATCAATGCGAACCGGCGAACAGCTCCTGCATTCTCTTGGCATCTTCCGGCGTATCAACGCCGGGCACAGGCAGATGATCGGAAATGGCTACGCCGATGCGGAATCCGTTCCACATCGCACGCAACTGCTCCAGCGCTTCAATGCTCTCCAGAGGCGACGGCGGCAGCTGTGAATAGACTCGCAAGAATCGGGCACGGTAGGCATATAGACCAATATGCCGGTAAGCCGCCATCCCGGCCGGAAGGGTGTTCCGCGCCGCGTCTTGCGCAAAATGATCGCGGGCATAGGGGATGGGCGCCCGGGAGAAGTACATCGCCTCGCCGTTCGCCTTGCAAACCACTTTAACGATGTTTGGATTGAAGAAATCGGCCGCTTCGAGAATCGGATGCGCAACCGTCACGATATCGACATCGGTATTCGCGAGCCGGCTGGCAACCAGGGCAATCAACTCCGGGGCGATCAACGGCTCGTCGCCTTGTACGTTGACGATGATTGTTTCATCGTCCCAGCCGCGCTGCTCTACGACCTCGGCAAGGCGATCCGTTCCACTCGGATGATCCTCCCGCGTCAACACCACCGGCAGACCGTGGCGCTCCACCGTCGCCAGTACTTCGGCGTGATCGGTTGCGACCCAGACTTCCTCGGCGCCGGAAAGCGCCGCGCGCTCCGCAACCCGCACCACCATCGGTTTGCCGCCCAGATCGAGCAAGGGCTTGGCCGGCAAACGCGTCGACGCGTAACGCGCCGGGACAACGACCTTGAAACGGGCGGGTATCATTCTTGATCCGATCAATCAGTCTTCGTCGGCTTGGAGCTGACGTGCTTCGTCCTGAAGCATGATCGGAATATCGTCGCGCACGGGGAACGCCAGTTTGCAGGGTTTGCAGACGAGTTCCAGATCGGCCTTGCGATATTCGAGGTTGGCCTTGCAAATCGGGCAGACAAGGATATCAAGCAGGCGTGCGTCCATCGAGTTTCTCCAAAATTGTACTGAGCAGAGTCCGGCCATCCTGCGCTGCTTCGACCGTCGCAGCGACCGGCAACACCCAAGCCTCGCCCAAATCCATCGCGGCGCATTTTACCGCATCTTTCTCGGTCATCAGCAGCACGTCGCCCTGTGCAAACACGAAGTCTTCCGGGCAATACTGATGATGATCGGGAAAAGGATGCGGTTCGAACTCAAGCTCGAGTTGCGCAAGCTGCACGAAGAAGCGCGAAGGATCACCGATTCCCGCCACGGCGTGGAGTCGCTTCCCGCGCAAATCCTCCGCTGCGCATCGGAGCGAAGGGTCTGACAAGGCGGAAAAACGCTGCCCTGAGAGAATCATCCGGAATTGCGGTGGCATCACGCTGGCCAGCGAGTTCGGTGGCACGCTGCTGTTCCACACGATGCCCGTCACCGAATCCAGGCGCCGCATCGGTTCGCGCAACGGCCCGGCCGGCAGCATTCGCTGATTGCCGCCGCCGCGTCCATCGAAAACAACCAGTTCAACCGTTCGCTGAAGCCGGTAATGCTGCAGGCCGTCATCGGACACAATCACATTGCATTCCGGATGTGCGGCCAGCAAAGCCCGGCCGGCCGCCACACGATCGCGCCCTACGACCACCGGAACACCGCTGCGCCTCGCCAGAAGTAAAGGCTCATCACCAACCACGTGTGAATCCGAATCGTGCGCCACCAACCGCACAGCGCCCTCCGATCCGCCGTAGCCGCGACTGATGATTCCCGGTCGCCAGCCATGCGCACGCAGCGCTTCGACGAGCCATAGAACCAGCGGCGTCTTGCCGCTGCCACCCACGGTCACGTTACCGACGACGACAATCGGCACCGGCAAACGGCATGAACGCACTACACCAAGGTGATACAAGCAGCGGCGAAGCTGCACCAGGAAGCCAAACAGCCAGGAGAGCGGCAGCAGTGGATAGAGCGAAACCGCCAGCCTTCGCTGATACCAAAGACGCGGCAAACACTGCGCGAGACCGAAGAGACTC
>JAGNOM010000262.1 GCA_017990155.1 Propionivibrio sp.
CGGTCGTTGTCGATTTGGCCAAAATGCCGCACCTGCTGGTCGCCGGAACGACCGGTTCCGGTAAGTCGGTCGGCATCAACGCGATGATCCTGTCGCTGCTCTACAAGTCTGAGCCGGACAAGGTGCGCCTGATCCTGGTCGATCCAAAGATGCTCGAACTGTCGATCTACGAAGGCATCCCGCACTTGCTGGCGCCAGTCGTGGTCGATATGAAGCAGGCGTCGAACGCGCTCAACTGGTGTGTCGGCGAGATGGAGAAACGCTATAAGCTGATGTCGGCGATGGGCGTGCGCAATATCGCCGGTCTCAATCACCGCATCAAGGATGCCGAGAAGGCGGGCAAGAAACTGACGAACCCGTTCTCGCTGACGCCAGAGTCGCCGGAACCGCTGGTATCGATGCCGCATATCGTGGTCGTCATCGACGAACTCGCCGACCTGATGATGGTTGCCGGGAAGAAGGTCGAGCAACTGATCGCGCGATTGGCGCAAAAGGCGCGGGCGGCCGGTATCCACCTGATCCTGGCGACGCAAAGGCCGTCGGTCGACGTCATCACTGGCCTGATCAAGGCCAACATCCCGACGCGAATGTCGTTCCAGGTATCGTCCAAGATCGATTCGCGCACGATTCTTGACCAGATGGGCGCCGAGGCGTTGCTCGGGCAGGGCGACATGCTCTACCTCGCGCCGGGGACCGGCTATCCGACGCGCGTGCATGGCGCGTTCGTCGCCGACGAGGAAGTGCATCGCGTGGTCGATCATCTCAAGGCGGCGGCTGAACCGGACTACGTCGAGGGCGTCCTGACGGGCGGTGGCGTCGATGACGAAGGTGAGGGCGGCAGCGACGCTGAAGGTGGCGGCGACGCTGAAGCCGATCCGCTTTACGATCAGGCGGTCGAGATCGTGCTCAAGAACAAGCGCGCCTCGATCTCGCTGGTGCAGCGGCATTTGCGCATCGGTTATAACCGGTCGGCGCGCCTGATCGAAGCGATGGAAAAAGCCGGCCTGGTGTCGGCCATGGATGGACGTGGCGGACGCGAGGTCATAACTCGCAGGGAAGAAAATTGATCAAACGCAAGCTGATAAGAAGCACCTTTTTGGCAGTGGCCTTGCTGGCTGCGGCTCAACTCGCAAACGCTGGTGCCATCGACAAGCTGCGCCAGTTCCTCGACGGGACCAAGACGCTGCGTGCGGACTTCGCGCAGATGGTCGTCGCCAAGAACGGGAAGAAACCGCAAATATCGAGCGGCGTGATGATGTTCTCGCGTCCCGGCAAGTTCCGCTGGGAGGTGGTGAAACCTTACGAGCAACTCCTGGTTGGTGACGGTGAGAAAGTCTGGATTTTCGACCCGGATCTGCGTCAGGTGACGGTCAAGAAAGTCGATGCAGCAATCGGCAGTACGCCGGCCGCGCTCTTGTTCAGTGGCGAAGCGCTGGAAAAGAACTTTACGCTCAGCGAAGCGGGAGCACGCGAAGGCCTCGACTGGGTCGAGGCGATTCCGAAGTCGCCGGACAGCGGCTTTGAAAAACTGCAACTCGGTTTTGAAGGCAGCGATCTCAAGGCGATGCAATTGCTCGACAACTTCGGTCAGACGACGTCGCTGGCCTTTTCGCGCATCGAGCACAATCCGTCGATTGCCGCTTCGCAGTTCCGCTTTACGCCGCCTGCCGGAGTCGATGTCATCGGTGAGTGATCTTTTTGCGCAATCGCATGCCGTGCCGCTGGCGGAAGCGTTGCGGCCGAAGACGCTCGACGAGGTTATCGGTCAGCAGCATCTGCTCGGGCCGGGCAAGCCGCTGCGCCTGGCGTTCCAAGCACGCAAGCTGCATTCACTGATCCTGTGGGGGCCGCCCGGCGTTGGCAAGACGACGCTGGCGCGCCTGATGGCCGATGCCTTCGACGCCGAGTTCATGGCGCTCTCCGCCGTGTTTTCAGGCGTCAAGGATATTCGCGAGGCCGTGGCGCGCGCCGAGATGACGCGCGCGCAGAACGGACGGCAGACGATCCTGTTCGTGGACGAGGTTCACCGTTTCAACAAGGCGCAACAGGACGCGTTTTTGCCCTATGTCGAGGGTGGCTTGCTGACCTTTGTCGGCGCGACAACGGAGAACCCGTCGTTCGAAGTCAACTCGGCATTGCTGTCACGTGCGTCGGTCTACGTGCTGAACTCGCTGTCGGACGATGAAATGGCGCAGCTTTTCGAGCGCGCCTGTCGCGAGGCGCTGACCGATCTGGCCTTTACCGACGAAGCGCGCTCAATACTGATCGGGCAGGCCGATGGTGACGCACGCCGCCTGATCAACCTGCTCGAACAAACCCGGACCGCCGCTCTGACCGCGAAGCGCTCGCAGGTCGACACGGCGTTCCTGGACGACACGCTGGCGCAAAGCCTGCGCCGGTTCGATAAAGGTGGCGACGCCTTCTACGACCAGATTTCGGCGCTGCACAAATCGGTGCGCGGATCGAATCCCGACGCCGCGCTTTACTGGTTCTGCCGAATGCTCGACGGTGGCGCCGATCCGCGCTATCTATCCCGGCGCTTGGTGCGCATGGCGTGGGAAGACATCGGTCTGGCCGATCCGCGCGCCGCGCAGATCGCTGGTGAAGCGGCCGCGACCTATGAGCGTCTCGGTTCGCCCGAAGGCGAGCTGGCTTTGGCTGAGACCGTCATCTATCTCGCGCTGGCCGCCAAATCGAACGCCGCCTACGTCGCGTATAATGCAGCGCGCGCTTTCGTCGCCAAGGACGCTTCACGGCCAGTGCCGCTGCACCTGCGCAACGCGCCGACGCGGCTGATGAAGGAACTCGACTACGGCAAGGAATACCGCAACGCGCACGACGAGGAGGGCGCCTACGCGGCCGGAGAAAATTACTTCCCGGAAGGCATGCAGCCGCCCGACTGGTATCAGCCGGTACCGCGCGGACTGGAAATCAAGATCGGCGAGAAGCTGGCGCATTTGCACGACCTTGATCGCGATGCGCTGAAGGTGGCCAGGAATGCCAAGAATGCCAGGGAACCCAAGAATCAAGAACCGTTTAAGGACTGAAAATGCTCGATATTCAACTGTTGCGTAACAACATCGATGCCGTTGCCCAACGGCTGGCTACGCGCGGCTATGCGCTCGATACGGCGACTTTCCAGAGGCTGGAGACTGAGCGAAAGACGCTGCAGACGCGCACGCAGGATCTGCAGGCGAGCCGTAACAGCCTGTCGAAGCAGATCGGCATGCTCAAGGGCAAGGGTGAAGACGCTTCCGCCGTGATGGCCGAAGTCGCTGCGATGAAGAGCGAGCTCGAAGCCAACGAAGTGCGGCTCGGTGAACTGCTCAAGGAGTTCGACGCTTTCGTCGCGATCATTCCGAACGTGCCGCAGGAAAGCGTCCCGGTTGGCAAGTCGGAGGCCGACAACGTCGAAGTTCATCGCTGGGGGACGCCGCGCAGTTTTGATTTTCCGGTCAAGGATCACGTCGATCTGGGCGAGTCGCTTGGGCAACTTGATTTTGCCACTGCGGCCAAGATCGCCGGCGCACGCTTCTCGCTGATGAAGGGCGGGCTCGCCAAACTGCACCGCGCGCTCGCGCAATTCATGCTCGATGTGCATACCGAAGAGCACGGCTACACCGAAGTCTACGCGCCATATCTGGTCAACGCTGCAAGCATGGCCGGTACCGGACAGTTGCCGAAATTCGAGGCCGACCTGTTCAAGATCCTGCGCCCGGATGCCGAGCCGCTGTACCTGATCCCGACCGCCGAAGTGCCGGTGACCAACATCGTGCGCGACGAGATCCTCGCTCAGGACGCGTTGCCGCTCAAAATGGTCTGCCACACGCCGTGTTTCCGATCCGAAGCCGGTTCATACGGCCGGGACACGCGCGGAATGATCCGCCAGCATCAGTTCGACAAGGTCGAGTTGGTCCAGATTGTGTCGGCCGAAAAATCCGACGAAGCGCTCGAAAGCCTGACGCGCCACGCCGAGATCATTCTGGAGAAACTCGAACTGCCGTATCGCCGCGTCGCCCTATGCACCGCCGATATGGGCTTTTCGTCGGCGAAGACCTACGACCTCGAAGTCTGGCTGCCTGCGCAGAACACCTACCGCGAGATTTCCTCCTGCTCGAACTTCGAGTCCTTCCAGGCACGGCGCATGCAGGCACGCTATCGCAACGAGAAAAACAAACCGGAACTCGTGCATACGCTCAATGGCTCGGGCCTCGCAGTCGGACGCACGCTCGTCGCGATCATGGAAAACGGCCAGAATGCCGACGGCAGCATTACCGTTCCGGTCGCGTTGCGCCCGTATCTCGGCGGCAGGGAGCGCATTACCGCGTAAACAGCGGGAGTCCAGGTTCGTAGTTGTTCCGCAACGGGTGGCTGAGGCCGCCCGTTGTCGCTTTGTCCGAGAGCTTCGACAACGGTTCGGGGCGCTCGTGGCGATTGAGTATATCCGCATACATCCGGATGTTCTCGACCATGATGACGGCTTCGCCGCCACGTCCCTTGCCCGACTTCAGTCGCTTGTAGTACTGCTCTTTCGCCAACAGCGGCAGCACCTTCTTCATCTCGTACCACGAGTTGACATCCGTCTTC
>JAGNOM010000263.1 GCA_017990155.1 Propionivibrio sp.
CTGCCACCGAACGGGTCCTGCGTCAGCACGCTCTGATACAGCGCCTGGCCGGCCGGCCAGAAGAAGAAGACCAGCACGATCGCCATCTGAGGCGCGATCAGCAGCCAGGGTAGCCAGCGGGATTTGAAGCGGACGCGTTTTTCCATGGTATGGCCCGGTTATCGTGCCGAGCGATGGTAGGTACAAAGAAGTGTGAAAACGGAGATTCGTCATTCCGGCGAAAGCCGGAATCCAGAAAGGCCTACGAACTGGACACCGGGCTCTGCACTTCCTTCGGGCGCTTTCGCCGGTGTGACGGGCTGTTATCGGAGCTCCTTGATGATTGAAGAAGGGCGGTCGCCGAACGGCCCGGCAACCGCTCCTTCACTCAGGACTTGTTGGCTTTCTCGAAGCGCTCAAGCTGCTCGTTGCCGCGCTTGACGGCGGCGTCCAGCCCTTCCTTGGCCGTCTTCTTGCCTGCCCAGACCTGTTCGAGTTCTTCGTCGTTGATGGTGCGGATCTGCGCGAAGTTGCCGAGGCGGATGCCGCGCGACTTGTCGGTCGTCTTGCGGATCATCTGCGTTACCGACACATCGGTGCCCGGATTCTCCTTGTAGAAGCCGCTCTGCTCGGTCAGCTCGTAGGACGCGATCGTCACCGGCAGATAGCCGGTGCGCTGGTGGCTCTTCGCCGCAACGTCGGCCTTCGACATGAAGGCGAAGAACTGTCCAACGCCCTTGTACTCCGCCGCCTTCTTGCCCGACATCACCCACAGGCTGGCGCCGCCGATGATCGTGTTCTGCGGCACGCCTTCAACGTCCGGGTAGTAGGGCAGCGTTGAGATGCCGCCGGTGAACTTGGCGTTGCGCTTGACGCTACCGTACAGCGCCGAGCTGCCGGTCGCCATCGCGCACTCGCCGGAGACGAAGGTCGCATCCGCCGCATTGCCACGGCCCTTGTAAACAAACAGGCCCTGCTTGGCCATGTTGGCGAGGTTTTCGATGTGGCGCACGTGCAACGGCGTGTTGAAGGTCAGGCGCGTATCCAGGCCGCGCATGCCGTTGCCCTTGCTGGCGAACTCGACGTTATGCCATGCGGAAAAGCTCTCGAGCTGCGTCCAGCTCACCCAGCTCGTGGTGAATGGGCAGGTATGGCCGCTGGCCTTCAGCTTGGCGGCCGCCTGCGCGACTTCGATCCACGTCTTCGGAGGTTTCTCCGGGTCCAGACCGGCGGCCTTGAAGGCGTCCTTGTTGTAGTGGAATACCGTCGTCGAGCTGTTGAACGGGAAGCTCAGCATCTGCCCGTTCGCGGCGGTGTAATAGCCGGCGACGGCCGGCACGTAGGCCGCCTGATCGAACTTGACGCCGGCATCGGCCATGACCTTGCCGACCGGGACGATCGCGCCCTTGCTGGCCATCATCGTCGCCGTGCCGACTTCGAACACCTGCAGGATGTGCGGCGCGTTACCGGCACGATAGGCCGCAATCGCCGCCGTCATCGATTCGTCGTAGCTGCCCTTGAACGTGGGGACGATCTTGTATTCGGACTGGCTGGCGTTGAACTCATTCGCCAGATCGCTGACCCACTCGCCCAGCGCGCCGGACATCGAGTGCCACCACTGAATCTGGGTCTCGGCATGAACCGGCATCGCCGAAATGGAAAAAGCCGAAGCAACGGCAAGCGCCGCAAATCTGAATCGCATGTGATCTCCTGAAGCAAAGCACTACTCGGGTTAACGGAATAGCCAACGTGCTACGTGATTTCTTGCGCGTGATACGTGGAGATGTTTCCCTGATTTCTGGTTCTGATTTCTTGTGCCGCCGATGGTGGCGGTGTCGGCCGAGGCTGTCAAGAGAATCGTGGGTTGCGGGAATCGTGCCACGCCAGCGCAAGAAACGAGCGCACAGAATGCTCGCCTCGTGTTTCATTTCCATGAAAACACCGGTCGCGAGTTGCTCAATGCGGCCGACGCTGCCGCAGCGAGCACTTCCTTGGTAGCATTGGCGTCCTTCTTCGACGACCGTTCGCCGGCTTGAAACAAGCACGTTTCGCTGCGCGCAGTTCATGAACCTACTCCACGCCCTCGTTTCTTCCATCAGACAGTTGCTTAATCGCGTTCGCCCCGGCCTGGGCGACCGGTTCTGTGAGTTGCTCGCCGCAGTTCCCGACCGCCTGCGCCACCCGACGCGGCGGGACGTTCTGCGCGCGCTCGCCGTGCCGCCGGCGTTACTCGTGTTGTACACACTGGTCCTGATCCCGTTCACGCCGAGCATCAGCGATATCCGCAAGGCCGGCTCCGAGCAGCCGGCGCAGATCCTCTCGGCCGATGGCCGCAAGCTCACCGAATTCAAGCAGTCGAACCGGCAGTGGGTCGAGCTTGCCGAGATCTCGCCGAACGTCGTAAAGGCGCTGATCGCGACGGAAGATCATCGCTTTTACGATCACTTCGGCCTCGACTGGCGACGCACGGCGTCGGCGATGTATTACACGCTGCAAGGCGACCGCCAGGGCGGCTCGACGCTCACGCAGCAGCTTGCGCGTAACCTGTATCCGGAAGAGATCGGTCGCGCGGCGAGCCTCACGCGCAAGCTCAAGGAAGCGATCACCGCGCTCAAGATCGAGGCCGTCTACTCGAAGGACGAGATCCTCGAGACTTACCTGAACACCGTGCCCTTCCTCTACAACGCCTTCGGCATCGAGATGGCGGCGCGCACCTACTTCGACACCTCGGCCGACGACCTCGACGTGCTGCAGAGCGCGACGCTGGTCGGCATGCTCAAGGGCAACAGTTACTACAATCCGGTGCTCAACCCCGAACGCGCCTTGCAACGGCGCAACATCGTGCTGGCGCAGATGGTCAAGCGCGGCCTGCTCGACGCGGCGAAGTTCGAGTCCCTGAAGCAGCGGCCGCTGCGTGTCGAATTCGAGCGCCAAAGCGAGCCACCGGGACCGGCGCCGCACTTCGCGCAGCAGCTGCGCAAGTGGCTGATCGACTGGGCCGACCGCAACGACTACAACATCTACAGCGATGGACTCGTCGTCCACACAACGCTCGACTACAAGCTGCAAGTCCAGGCGAACCAAGCCGTTGCGCGCCAGGGTTACCAGCTCCAGCACCTCGCCAACGCCGCGTGGAATCGCAATTCCGTATGGACACCCGACAATCCGCTGGTCGAATCCTTCATGCGCGACGCACCGGAATACCAGGCCGCAATAGACGGCGGCGCGGCGCACGAACTGGCGATCAAGCAGCTCGCCGCCGACACCGCCTTCATGCGCGAACTGCGCCGGCAGAAGACGACGATCCAGGCCGGCTTCCTCGCGCTCGACCCGCAGAACGGACAGATCAAAGCCTGGGTCGGCAGCCGCGACTTCAAGGAAGACGCTTTCGACCATGTTCAGCAGGCGCGCCGGCAACCGGGCTCGACCTTCAAGCCCTTTGTCTACGGCGAAGCCTTCCGCCAGGGAATGAGCCCCGAGGACACGCTCGTCGATGAAGCCGTCGAAATCGAAGTTGGCGGCAACGAGATCTGGCGCCCTACCGACGGCAAGTCGCCGAGCGGCCAGCCGATGAGCCTGCGCAATGCACTCGCTTACTCGAAGAATACGATCACCGCGCAGCTGATGCAGAAGGTCGGCACGAACAAGGTGATCAAGCTGGCGCACGCGATGGGCATTCGCGAGAGCGAGCTGGAGGCTGTCCCCTCGCTGGCGCTCGGCACCAGCCCGGTCAGCCTGAAGGAGATGGTCGCGGCCTACGGCACGATCGCCAACGGCGGCAACTACATCGAACCGATCCTCGTCACGCGCATCGAGGACCGCAACGGCAAACTCATCGAAGCCTTCACCGGCGCCACGCCCGAGCCGGTGCTCGCACAAAGCGTCGCCTATACCCTGCTCGACACGATGCGCGGCGTCATCACCGGCGGCACCGGCAGCGCCATCCGCAGCCGCTTTGGCATCCGTGCCGATGTCGCCGGCAAAACCGGCACGACGCAGGACAACGCCGACGGCTGGTTCCTGCTGATGCACCCGCAACTCGTCGCCGGCGCCTGGGCCGGCTTCAACGACGGCCGCGTCACGCTGCGCAGCGATTACTGGGGACAAGGCGCGCACAGCGCACTGCCGATCGTCGGCGACTTCTTCAACAACGCCTTGCGCAACCGCCTGATCGATCGCAACGCCCGCTTCGAGGCGCCGGACGAGACAGGATTCCTGCAACGCACGTTCAGGCAGATCAAGGATGGATTCCAGGCGCTCTTTACCCCCGAGCCGCCTCCCGCGCCAGCGAGCAAGCCGAAGCGCTCGCCAACTTCGGAAGCCAAACCAGCCGAGCCAGCAGCCGAACCCGACCCGCTACAGGAGCGGATCGATCAGATCATGGAAGAAAGCCGGCGCGAACAGCTGCCGGAGAACGGAGCCGCTGACGGGGCAGGCACGGAGAGCAATCCCTGATTCGGGGGAAAAGGCAGACAACCACAAGGGTCGCAACGAACATGTCTCGCAGGAAATGTCCTTCGGGTGCGACAAGAGCGGGTATCCGATTCTCCGGCAGATGGAGCATGTTGAGAGCCGAAGTCATGCCTCTTGAACGTCA
>JAGNOM010000264.1 GCA_017990155.1 Propionivibrio sp.
CGCTGCAGGTCTGCTGAACAGAGAGGAAATCCATGGCTTTCGTGACCGTCGTTGTGGCTGCCGAAGAGGACGAATGCGCGTCTGTCGGTGACTCGATCCAACCGTTGAACGAGTGGAGCGGCGTCGAACTCCCGGGTGTCGATATCCCCAAGATTGCAACACTCCACTGCCTGTTGACCGGCGACTTGCTTGATGGCGCGCTCGATGCTTACGAGCCTGTTTATGTTTCGGAAAACAACGCCATCGTGCTGCGTATAGCCGACGCGATGGTCGAAAAACTCGCCAGCCTGGATGAGGATGCGCTCGAGGCGATCACCGCCGAACTGGTGGCAACCGAGTGCTTTGAAGATGAGCAGTGGGACACCGAGGACGTGCTCGACATGCTGAACGAATCAGCGGAACTGGCGCAACTGGCCGAATCTCAAGGTCAGACCCTTTTCGTCTGGATGCGCTTTGAGTGAGTCACGCGGTGTCTGGCTAGAATAGCCGGGGTTTCAGGGTTCTTTTTTCCGATTTCGAGGCAGTTTTCCGTGACACGTTCTCAAGCCAATCTCTTGCTTCTCGCCGTCGCCATCATCTGGGGCTCGGCGTTTGTCGCGCAGGCTCATGGCATGGATGGCGTCGAGCCATTCACCTTCACTGGAATCCGTTTCCTGTTGGGGGTCTGCATTGTCGCGCCGCTGGCCTGGCGGGATTGGCGTTCGATTTCGCGGCGTGAAGTGCCGCCGGGGCGCCGTGACCTGTGGGGCGTGATTCTGCTCGGTCTGCTTTTGACCCTGGGTGCGGTATTTCAGCAGATCGGTCTGGTTACGACGACGGTGACAAATGCCGGCTTCCTGACCGCACTCTATGTGCCGCTGGTGCCGATGCTTTCCTGGTTGATCATGCGCGTTCGGCCGCACTGGTCGGTCTGGCCGAATTCCGCCGGATGTCTTGTCGGAACCTGGATGCTGTCCGGCGCCGGTAGCGTAACGCTGAGTGTCGGTGACGTCTGGGTGATTGCCAGCAGCCTTTTCTGGGCCGTGCACGTGCTTTTTGTAGGGCGCATTGCCGATCGAATTGCCGCGCCTTTCCTGGTTGCGTGCGGCCAGTTTTTCGTTTGCGGCGTCGTTTGTCTGTTCTGGGGCGCGCTGACCGAGACGATCACGCTTGAGGGAATCCAGCGTGCGGCGGTGCCGATTCTCTATACGGGATTCATCTCGGTTGGATTTGCCTATACCGGGCAGGTTGTCGGGCAGCGATACGCAGCGGCGGCTGACGCCGCGATCATTCTCTCGGCGGAAACGCTTTTTGCGGCGCTGTTCGGTTTCCTGCTCATGGGCGACCGCCTCAGTACGACGGGAATGGTCGGTTGCGGGCTGATCTTCATCTGCATCGTCGCGGTTCAGATGATGCCGATGTTTGCGCCCGGGCGCGTCGAACGCGCCTGAGTTTTCAACGACTCAACGCTGCGCCGCTTTTTAGAAGCCGTGCCTGACCTGCGATAGGAACGCCTGAGCGCGCTCGTGGTCGGGGTTGGTGAAGAACGCCTGTGGCGTGGTGTCTTCGAGAATGACGCCTTCGTCAAAGAAGATGACGCGGTCGGCCACTTCCTTGGCAAAGCCCATTTCGTGCGTGACTACCAGCATGGTGATGCCCGTGTGTGCGAGTTCGCGCATGACGGTCAGCACTTCATTGACCATTTCCGGGTCAAGTGCTGACGTCGGCTCATCGAACAAGAGAACCTTGGGGTCCATCGCAAGCGCCCGGGCAATTGCGACGCGCTGTTGTTGTCCGCCCGAAAGCTGGACAGGATATTTGTGCGCCTGATTTTTCAGGCCGACGCGTTCGAGCAGCGCCATCGCCTTGGCTTCAGCATCCACGCGCGACATTTTGCGCACGCGTATCGGCGCCAGCGTGATGTTGCGCAGGATAGTCAGATGCGAGAACAGGTTGAAGCTCTGAAAGACCATCCCGACTTCGCGCCGAATGGCGTCGAGGTGTTGAATGTCGTCGCTCAATTCGATGCCGTCGACGATGATTTCACCGGAGTCGTGCTTCTCCAGCCGGTTGAGCGTGCGCAGGAAGGTTGATTTTCCCGAACCGGACGGGCCGATGATCGCGGTGACCTGGCCTTCGGTGAAGCTGGCCGAAACGCCGCGCAGCGCGTAGAACGAGCCAAAACACTTATCAACGTTGCGCGCAACGATGATCGGATTGGATGGGGTTGCGTCGTTGTCCATACGTTATCTTGCTTATCGTTTCTGGCCGACTTCAAGCCGTGACTCAAGCGCTGCGGTCAAGGTGGTGAAGGCCGTCGTCAGAATCAGATAGATGACCGCTGTGGTCATGAATACGGGTATTGGTTGATAGCTTTCCGCCTGTACGCGATAACCGGACATCGTCAATTCGACGACGCTGATGGCGTAGGCGAGCGATGAATCCTTGACCAGCGATGCGAGGTTGTTGGCCAGAGCGGGAAGTGCGACACGCAAGCTTTGCGGTAGCACGATATCGAGGAATGAGCGCATCGGCGAAAGGCCGAGTGCACGGGCGGCCTCGATCTGGCCATGCGGCACGGCCAGGATGCCGGCGCGAACGCATTCGGTGTTATAGGCGCCGACGTTGAGCGAGAGCGCGATCGCAGCGCAGGAAAAATCGGAGAGATGGACGCCTTCCGGCATGATTTCCGGAACCGCCAGCCACACAAACATGATCTGTAGCAGTAACGGCGTTCCGCGGATGATCCAGACGTAAAAGTTGCAGAGCCAGCGGATCGGCGTGAATTTCGACAGCTTGCCGATTCCCGCCAAGACCCCCAGGACGATACCGGAGGTGCCCGAAATCAGCGTGAGCAGGACAGTTATCCGGGCGCCGGCAGCAAACTCGTTCGCTGCCGGCCCGATGGGTTCGGGCGCCAGGGAAAGCGGAATCGCCAGTCCCCAAAGAAAGACCAGAAGTCCGATCATCGCGCCGAACATCGTCCAGCCCGGATATTGCTTTGTCCAGTTCATCTTGTTGCTTTTGTATTTTTCTTGTGGCGACTACTTACTTGCAGGTGATGTCCGTCTTGAAGTACTTGTCCGAAATCCCGGCAAGGGTGCCGTCCTTGGTCAGGTCTTCGAGAGCCTGGTTAACCTTGGCCATGAATTCCTTGTTGTTCTTGCGCATGATCAGGGAGACCTTTTCGACAAACACTTGTTCGCCGGTGATGATGCCCGAATCGGTGTTCTTGTTCAGCGTTTCCATCACGGTGAATTTGTCCGAAATCCAGGCGTCGATTTTCTTGGCCTTGAGCGCCGAGAAGACTTCCGGGTCGGCCTTGTAGGTCTTCACTTCCTTGATGCCCGCGATTTTCTTGGCTGCGTCAAAGTAGCTGGTCGCCAGTTGCACGCCAACGGTCTTGCCCTTGAGTGCTTCAACCGTCAACGGACCATCCTTGGGGGCGGCGATTGTGCCACCGGTGCAATAGTGCGGGTTGGCGAAATCGACGGCCTTGGCGCGTTCCTTGGTGTAGCCGTGCGAAGCGATGGCGAAGTCAAAACGGTCCTGGCGGACGGCGGCCAGCTGCGAGTCAAAAGGAACCGCATGCCATTCGAGCTTCATGCCCAGCTTTTTGGCCAGCGCTTCTGCGACATCGACTTCATAACCAGTCAGCTTGGTGCCTTCGTAGTAGTTGAAGGGGGCAAAAGCACCTTCGGTGGCGGCAATGATCGTGCCGGACTTCTCGATGACGCTCCAGTCACGCGCCTGGGTCGGGGCGGAAATCATGATCGACAGGGGGATGACGGCGCTCAACAGTTTGGCTAGGAATCGCATGACTACTCCTGATGGATGTGAAAGAGGGAAAACGTCAAGGCGCGGGGAACCCTATAACGCCCGGTGCATGATCGACAAACGGGCGTCAGGATACATGAAACAAGGGGCGATTTGGAGAAAAGAAGGCGCGCTTTCGGGCGATGTCCGGTGGGGGGTAGGCGATGTTCCCGCACAATTTGTTTTTCGGGCAAACCAAATCAGGGCAAGCGCGCCGTGTTCGCACCATCCTGGGGTGGACGGTGTCGGGTTCTCCGCGTTTTTTCGATAAATGACAATGGATAGTTGTTTGTAAACAAGTTGTTGGAAAGTTCTTCAGCGATTCGTTCACGGATGGCACGCAAACTGCATAGCTTCGCTCGCTAACAGTGGCGGCGAGAATTCCAATCGGCGCCGGACAAAGATCTTTTGTTTCAATCTAAGGGAGTAATTTATGAACTTGTTGGATATTTCTGCGGCAACAGATAATTTCTTCTGGAGCCAAATCATGATCTACGGCTGTCTGTTGGCCGGGGTCTATTTCTCGGTCCGGATGCGGTTTCCGCAAGTGCGTCTGCTCAAGGACATGGTCGGCCAGCTGTTCAGCGGTAAGTCGTCCGCTTCGGGCGTCTCTTCGTTCCAGGGTTTCGCCATGGCGCTCGGTGGGCGCGTCGGTACCGGCAACATCACGGGTGTCGCCTCCGCCATCTTCTTCGGCGGCCCGGGCGCCGTCTTCTGGATGTGGGCCATCGCCTTCCTCGGTGCCGGTTCGGCCTTCATCGAATCGTCCCTGT
>JAGNOM010000265.1 GCA_017990155.1 Propionivibrio sp.
TCCTCGTTGTGCAGTGTCGCGTTGGTCACGGTCACGCCACCGACGAAGACCGGTGCCAATCGCGCCACGGGCGTCAGCGCGCCGGTACGACCGACCTGAATGTCGATGCCGAGCACCTCGGTACTGGCTTCCTCAGCCGGGTATTTGTGCGCAACGGCCCAGCGCGGTTCGCGTGAAACAAAGCCCATACGCGTTTGTAGCTCAAGCGAATTGACCTTGTAGACCACGCCGTCGATATCGAACGGCAGCAATGGCCGTCGTCTCCCCATGCTCTCGTGGAATTCGGCAAGTGCCTGCGGCCCGCTGACAACGGCTCGCTCCACGCAAACCGGAAAGCCGAGTGCTGAAAGGGCGTCGAGAACGCCGCTGTGCGTCTCGGGAAACCGCCAGCTGACGACTTCGCCCAGACCGTAGGCAAAGAACGAAAGCGGACGATGCGCCGCTATGCGCGGATCAAGCTGACGGATGCTTCCGGCCGCGCCGTTTCTCGGATTGACCAGCATCTTCTCACCAGCCAATTGGGCGTTAGCGTTGAAGCGCTCGAAGTCGGCACGCTTCATGTAGATTTCACCGCGCACCTCCAGCACTTGCGGCGGAAGGTCCGTACGCAAGCGAAGCGGTATCTGGCCGATGGTGCGCACGTTGGCCGTCACATCCTCGCCGGTCTCGCCATCGCCGCGCGTTGCGGCGCAGACCAGCACACCATTCTCGTAACGCAGGTTGATCGCCAATCCGTCAAACTTGAGTTCGGCGGCGTACTCGACGGGCGGATCGCTTTCGCCAAATGCCAGCTCCTTGCGCACGCGTGCATCGAAGGCGTAGGCGCCTGTCGCCTCGATGTCGGTTTCCGTCCGGATCGACAGCATCGGCACCGCATGGCGCACCGGTTTGAACATGTCGAGCGCCTTGCCGCCAACGCGCTGCGTCGGCGAATCAGGCGTCAGTAGCTCGGGGTGAGCTGCTTCCAGCGCCTGCAACTCGCGAAACAGGTGATCGTAGTCAGCGTCGGAAATCAGCGGCGCATCGAGGACGTAATACTGGTGATTGTGCTTTTCGATCTCTGCCCGCAGTTCGCGGGCGCGTTCGCCGACATTCATTCGCCGCGCCCGATATCAGGAAAACAACCGCCGCGCCAGAGAGCCACCCGCCGGCAGGCCGTGGGCGGCCATCGTCGACTGGAATTGTGCGACCTGCTTGCGGATCGGCTCCAACGCGCCTTCCGACAGCGGACGGCGATTGTCGTCGACGAGACTGCCGCGCAGGACGTCGGCAAAACGCTTGGCGAGCTCGACCATCTGGTTGAACACACGCTCGCCGTGTGCGACGCGAGGAACATCGAGCAGAAAAGTCAGGCCGTGCGTCGTCATGGTTTTCATCGACTCGGTCGAGAAGCCCAGATTTTCCTGATTGAGCAGCACATAGAGCACGTTGCCGTCTTCGTCGCAGCGCACAAAGCGTCCTTCGGCGTCGATGACCATGCCGGCGGCTTCCGCCAGCGCGCGTAGCTTGGTTCCCTGGAAGACCTGCCCCTGGCTGATGACGTTGATGCCGATCTGGATGTCCACACTGGCGCAAAAGGCGTCGAGTTCGGCCGCCATGTGCAGCGAGGCCGGGCGCGCTGGCAAATTGGCGATGGCCATCAGTTCATCCGCCAGATCCTGCATGGCAACGCTGAATACCGACAACTCGCCATCACTCACCGGCCCTTGCCGATCCACGAGTTGCAGGCCGACGCGGATGCGGCGATAGGCGCTCTGGCCGTCGTCCACGATCACATCCCACTCGTGCGACGCTTCGTTGAATCCAAGCCAATGCACGGGCTTCCGAATGCGCGATAGAACGTTGGCCTGGGACTCCAATAGCTGATAGGACGCAGCCGGCTCGACCGCTTCAAAGGCGGCGATGTAGTCAACCTGGGGCGAAAGAAGATGAATCGGTTCAGGAACGTTCTTCAGCTCCCGATGAAGCTCTGCCGACTGCGCTACGGGCTCGGAAGCAGTCTCGGCAAACGACGAGGCGACGGATTCCGGCTCCGCCAAAGCGTCTGACGCGTACGCTGTCCGCGTTTGCGGCGCATCCGCCCTCGACTCGTCCACCGGCTCGATCCCTTCGTCCTCTGGCTCCGAGTCGATTCGGAGAACAGGCTCGATGCGCTCACTGGCCGCCACCGGGGCTTCGTCGAACGTGGGTTCGTCCCGCTCTGAAGGCGACGGAACGTCGTTCGGTTCGAACGGCCGCTCGTCGTGAGCCGCCGAGTCAGCCACAAAACCATCACGCACCGGCTCGTCTAGAAGGACGTCGGCGTGACGAACATCAAGCACCTTTTCTGCCAGTTTGCGGTGCCGGTACTCCTGCCACTTGTTGTAAGCGAAGACACCGACCACGGCGGTAGCGCCGAGGCCAATCAAACCCATCTGCAATTCAGTCATGTTCAGTCCTATACGATCTGTTCACGCATGCGCAGCGCTTCTTCCATGTCGACCTCGACAATACGCGAAACCCCTGATTCCTGCATCGTCACGCCGACAAGCTGCTCGGCCATTTCCATGGCGATCTTGTTGTGGCTGATGAACAGGAACTGCGTATTGGTCGACATGCGGCGCACCATCGCACAAAAACGTTCGGTATTAGTGTCATCCAGCGGCGCATCGACCTCGTCGAGCAAACAGAACGGTGCCGGGTTGAGCTGGAACATCGAAAACACCAGGGCAATCGCGGTCAGCGCTTTTTCGCCGCCGGAGAGCAGGTGAATCGTCGAATTTTTCTTGCCGGGCGGTTGCGCCATCACCTGCACGCCGGAATCGAGAATTTCCTCGCCGGTCATGATCAGGCGCGCCTCACCGCCGCCAAACAGAATCGGGAACAGTTCGCCGAAGCTCTTGTTCACCGCGTCATACGTTGCCTGCAGCAGATCGCGCGTTTCGCGGTCGATGCGGCGGATGGCATTCTCCAGCGTTTCCATCGCCTGCGTCAGATCTTCCGACTGGGCATCGAGGTAGCCTTTGCGCTCGCGCGCCGATTCGAGTTCGTCAAGCGCCGCCAAATTGACCGCGCCCAAGGCCTCGATCGAGCGCTGCAGGCTGGTGATCGCACCCTGTAGCGGCCCCGGCTTGGCGCCAACTAGTTCGCCGGCCAGGCTCTGCTCGTCGGCCTGGACTTCCGCCAGCTGCGCAGCCAGTTGTTCATAGTTGAGGCTGGCGGCCTGCTCTTTCAGTTTGAGTTCGCCGATCCGGTCGCGTTGCGGGTCGAGACCGTGTTCGACCTTCATGCGCTGCTCTTCAAGCTCCCGCAAGCCCGACGTTGCCGCTTCCAGCGCGTCACGCGCGGCCGCCATGGCGCGTTCGCTGATCACGCGATTCTCCAGCGCCTCCTGCAGCTTTGGCTCGAGATCCTCGGCCTGCATGGCTTCGGCGTTTTCGGCGCAACGCGCGAGTTCGTCGACGATGCGGTCGATCTGCTTGCAAGCCAGCTCGCGACCACGCGTGATTTCCTCGATCTTGCTACGGCATTCGCGCTGCGAAAACTGTGCTTCGCGCAGCTCGCGCTCGACGCCATTGACCTGCTCGCGCTCATCGCGCAAGACCCGTTCGGTCTGTTCGAAACGAGCCCGTACGCCATCCATGACCAATTGCAGCTCGCGAATTTCCTCGCGCTGCATTTCGATCGCTTCATCGGCGATGAACAGACGCTCGTTTTCGCTTTCCTCTTCGGCGAGCATTTCGGCTAGGCTGGCGTCGATTTGTTCCTGGCGCTCGCGGAAACGGTCGAGCGCCTGCGAAAGCTTGAGTGTTTCGACCTGAATCGCGTGCGCTTGCTCTTGCAGGCCATCCAGATGCCGGCGCGACTCGTGCAGCGCCGCCTGTGCATCTTCCATGCGCGCTTCGATTTCGGCCATGCGTGCCTGCGCCTGCTCAACGCGTTCTTCACGCTGTTCGATCAGGCCGCCAAGTTCTTCGATTTCGCGCTGCCGTTCCAGCAAACCGTGTTGAGCCGCGTCCGGCGCAAACAGCGTGACGCTCTGGCGGCTGACGACGTCGCCGCCGGGTGTGACATAACAGGCCGTTCCGGAAAGACCTTCGCGTTGCCCAAGAGCCGCATGCAAATCAGGCGCGGTAAAAACCTCGCCCAGCCAGTCGCCGAGAATCGCTGCGAGTTTGGGATCATCACAGCGAATTCGTTCAAGAAGACGGCCGGTTCCGGCGATCGGTGCCGTACCTTCGACGGGCAGTAACAGCGTCAGCTTACTGCCGGGCCGATCCTTGCTCCAGGCGGAATCGGCCGCATCGGCGGTCAGTGCACTGATCCGCTCGCGCAGAACGGCTTCGACGGCGTCTTCCCAACCGGCTTCGACGTGCAGCGATTTCCACAACGGCTGACGATGGTCGAGTCGATGCCGATGCAGCCAGTCGCCCAACTTGCCGTCGCCCTGCACACGCTTCTGCAGTTGCTCCAGTGCGGCACGGCGTGCGTGCGCCTCGGCGCGCTCCTTCTGGACGTGCTGCACCTCGACCATGACTTCTCGGCGCTGGCGCTCGAATTGCGGTATTT
>JAGNOM010000266.1 GCA_017990155.1 Propionivibrio sp.
TGCAGGACATCACCGAACGGAAGCGTTCCGAGGCTGAGCTTGAACAGCACCGCCACCATCTCGCCGAACTCGTCGCCTCGCGCACGGCCGAACTGGCCGAAGCGAAGGATGCCGCCGAAGCGGCCAATCTTGCCAAGAGCGCCTTCCTGGCCAATATGAGCCACGAGATTCGCACGCCGATGAACGCCATCCTCGGCATGGTCAACGTCCTGCGCCGGAGCGGAGTTTCGCCGCTGCAGGCCGAACGTCTGGCAAAGATCGATGCGGCAACCGAGCATCTGCTGGGGATCATCAACAACATCCTCGACCTTTCAAAGATCGAGGCTGGAAAGTTCGTCATCGACGATGGCCCGGTCAATCCGGGGGACATCCTGCGCACCGTGGGCACAATTCTGCTCGAACGCGCACATGCCAAGGGCTTGCGGCTCATTATCGAGAGCGATGCGTTTCCGGCGGACTCCCCCTTGCGCCTTTGCGGCGATGCCACACGCCTGCAACAAGCCTTGCTCAATTACGCGACCAACGCCATCAAATTCACTGAACGAGGCAGCGTTTCATTGCGCGTGCGGATTCAGGAAGAATCGGAAGCATCGCTGGTAGTTCGCTTCGAAGTACAGGATACGGGTATTGGCATCGACCAAGCGGTGCTGCCTCGTTTGTTTGACGCCTTCGAGCAGGCCGACAACTCGACGACACGCAAGTATGGCGGCACCGGACTCGGACTGGCGATCACGCGCCGCCTGGCAGAGCTCATGGGCGGCGAAGCCGGTGCATACAGCACACCGGGAATCGGAAGCACTTTCTGGTTTACCGCGCGCCTGTCGCAGAAGGAGACTCCGGACCGATCGATCGCGATGACGTCCGTCGAAAGCGCTGAAGACCAGCTCCGCCAACGCCATCGCGGCCGCAGCATCCTGGTCGTTGACGATGACCCGATGAATCTCGAAGTGGCGCGATATCTCCTGGAAGACGCCGGTCTCAGCGTCAGCTCAGCCGAAGATGGCCTCCGTGCGATCGTTCGTGCTCAGGACAAAGGCTGCGCGGCCGTTCTGATGGACATGCAGATGCCAAACATGGATGGCCTGGAAGCCACCCGCCGCATCCGCCAGATCGCGAGCTGCCATACAATGCCGATCCTGGCGATGACCGCCAATGCGTTTGCCGAAGACAAAGCCAGCTGCCTCGCTGCAGGGATGAACGACTTTGTAGTCAAGCCGTTCGACCCCGAGGTCCTCTTTTCAACGTTGCTGCATTGGCTCGACCGGGAAAAGCCATCGGCGGTCGACCCGGCGGACCGCGCCAGCCGTCATCCCGAAACGCTCGCAACATAAAGAAGACAGGAATCAACGTGCTCGTAAACTGCATCGCCTACAAAAACGGCTCAAGGCTCGCGGACTTGCCGGTCGAGGAAATCAGCGATTATCTCAAGCGCGAAGACTGCTTTGTCTGGGTTGCGCTAAGTGATCCATCCGAACACGAGCTTGAGCAGATGAAGGACGAGTTCGGCCTGCACGAACTCGCAGTCGAAGACGCACGCCACGGCCACCAGCGACCAAAGATCGAGGAATACGGCGACTCGGTCTTTGCCGTCATGCACCAACTGGAAGAGAGCGGCGACGGCTACCGTATCAGCGAAGTCAATGTCTTCGTCGGCCGCAACTACGTGCTTTCGGTACGCAACCACAGCCGGCAACACTTCCTCGGCGTACGCGAACGCTGCGAGCGCGAGCCGCACATGCTGCAGCACGGCGCCGGCTTCGTCTTTTACGCGCTGATGGACGCCGTGGTCGACCGCTATTTCCCGATCATGGATCGTCTCGAATCAGAGCTCGACGAGATCGAAGACCAGATTTTCGCCAAGGGCGCCGCACGGACCAACATCGAACGTCTCTACGCGCTCAAGCGCAAGATCACGCTGCTCCGACACGCCGTCGCCCCGTTGATGGAAGCCGCCGGCAAGTTGTTCGGCCCGCGTGGTCCACTGGTCTGTGCCAACAGCCGCGATTACTTCCGCGACGTGCACGACCACCTCTTTCGGATCAATGCCTCGCTTGAGAACATTCGGGAAACGATCGGCACGGCCATCCAGGTCAATCTCTCGATGGTCACCATCGAGGAGAGCGAAGTCGGCAAGAAGCTGGCCGCGTGGGGCGGCATCTTCGCCGTCGCCACTGCGTTTGCCGGTATCTGGGGCATGAACTTCAAGGCCATGCCGGAACTCGACTGGAAATACGGCTACCCCGTCGCGCTCGTCGTCATCTGCGTCACCTGCCTCGTTCTCTACCGCCGATTCAAACGCGCCGGCTGGCTTTAGCCATGGCCGCAGACAGGCTGAGGTAAAATCCGCCGATGCTCTATTCACTGATCCGCAAGTTCTTCTTCTCGCTCGACCCCGAACTGGCTCACGGCCTCGGCATGAACGGCGTCGAATTCCTCAACCGCGCCGGCATCGCCTGTCTGCTCGCCAAGCCGGTCGCGGCCGACCCGGTCACGCTCATGGGACTGAGCTTTCCGAATCCGGTCGGCCTCGCCGCCGGCCTCGACAAGAACGGCGAATACATCGATGCGCTGGCCAGCCTAGGCTTCGGTTTCATCGAAATCGGCACCGTCACGCCGCGTCCGCAACCGGGCAATCCAAAGCCGCGCATGTTCCGCATCACGGAGAAGCAGGCGATCATCAATCGCATGGGCTTCAACAATCACGGTGTCGATCAGTTGCTGGCCAACGTCGCGAAATCGAAATTCGCACGATCCGGCGGCATCCTCGGCATCAACATCGGCAAGAATTTCGACACGCCGATCGAAAAGGCGGCCGACGACTACCTGATCTGCCTCGATCGCGTCTATACGGCCGCCAGTTACGTCGCGATCAATATTTCCAGCCCGAACACCAAGAACCTGCGCGAGCTGCAGAAGGACGACGCGCTCGACGCCTTGCTCGGCCAACTGAAAGCCGAACAGACGCGGCTGGCGGACAAGCACGGCAGGTACGTTCCGCTGGTGCTCAAGATCGCGCCGGACCTTGAGGACGAACAAATCCAGTCGATCGCGGACCTCCTGCGCCAGCACCGCATGGATGGCGTTATCGCAACCAACACGACGCTGTCGCGCGCCGAAGTCGAGGGTTTCCCGAACGCCAGCGAAGCCGGCGGTCTCTCGGGTGCGCCGGTGTTCGAACGCTCGACGACAGTACTGAAAAAGCTCGCCAGCCACCTTGCCGGCGAAGTGCCGATCATCGGCGTCGGCGGCATCATGAAAGGCGCCGACGCCGTCGCCAAGCTCGACGCCGGCGCAAGCCTCGTCCAACTCTACTCCGGCTTCATCTACCGCGGCCCGGAACTCGTCGGAGAAGTCGCGAGGGCCATCGCAGAACGCAAACACTGATCATGCTCGATCACGGGGCGCCATATAGCCGCCCCGTCTAAACATATACTTCCAACGTGGTTGATCGTCCCGGCTCAAACGGCGATAATCCCTAGCCTTTGCAGCCTTCCCGGACTGTCCGGAAGCCTTGCCCGGACTTGCCCAACCAACCATGACCCACTACCTGTTCATCATCATCGGCGCGGTGCTCGTCAACAACGTCGTGCTGGTGAAGATCCTCGGCCTGTGCCCGTTCATGGGCGTCTCCAAGAAACTGGAAACCGCTTTCGGCATGGGTGCCGCGACGACCTTCGTGCTCACGGTCGCCACGGGTGCCAGCTACGTCATCGACCACTACCTGCTCATGCCGTTCGGCCTGGAGTATCTGCGCACGCTGTCCTTCATCGTCACCATCGCCGCGATCGTGCAGATGACCGAGATGGTCATCCAGAAAACCAGCCCGGTACTGCATCAGGTGCTCGGTATCTACCTGCCGCTGATCACCACCAACTGCGCGGTCCTCGGCGTGCCACTGTTGAACATCGCCAACAAGCACAACTTCGTTGAATCACTGCTCTTCGGTGCCGCCAGCGCGATCGGCTTTTCGCTGGTACTGATCCTGTTTGCGGGGATTCGCGAGCGTGTCGAAGGCGCCGACGTTCCCATTTATTTCAAGGGCGTGGCCATCGCCATGGTCACCGCCGGCCTGATGTCGCTCGCCTTCATGGGCTTCGCTGGCCTGGACAAGTACCAATAATGCTCGCCGCCATCCTCATCATGGCGCTCGGCGCCGTCGTCCTCGGCGCCGCGCTCGGCTACGCCTCGATCAAGTTCAAGGTTGAAGGCAATCCGCTCGTCGAAAAGATCGAAGCCATCCTGCCGCAGACACAGTGCGGCCAGTGCGGCTTTCCCGGCTGCAAACCGTATGCCGAAGCCATCGCGGAAGGCGAAGTCGACATCAATCTGTGCCCGCCCGGCGGCCAGGAAGGCGTGCGCAAGCTCGCCGATCTGCTCGGCCGCGAGGTCAAGCCGCTCAACGCGGAAGAGAAGCCAAAGCAAGTGGCGATCATCGACGAGGAGACATGCATCGGTTGCACGCTGTGCATCCAGGCTTGCCCGGTCGATGCCATCGTCGGCGCCGCCAAGCAGATGCACACCATCGTCGCGTCCTTGTGC
>JAGNOM010000046.1 GCA_017990155.1 Propionivibrio sp.
GCGTCGTCAATACCGACAGCTGGCACATCTCGATCCGCTTCGGCCAGAACGTATTGCGCGGCGGCACCGACCCGCTCTCCTTCATCCGCTACCTCGCCGGCCTGGGCGAGATCATCGGCATCGAAACGATCGCCGACGGCATCCCGCCGGCACCCGAAATGGACCCGGAATCCTGCTACCTCGGTTTCGAGATCCGGCTGCAGACCAAATCGTCGAAGGCCGACATCGAACGCGTCTTCGACTTCGTGCGCGACGACTGCGAGCTGCGCATCCTGCCGCCGCACAGCAACGTCGCCGACTACCTGCGCCTGATCACCGAGCTGCCCGAAGACACGATGCGCCTCGGTGAAATGCTCGTGCGTTGCGGCGCGCTGACGCAGGCGGAAATCGATCAGGGCTTGCTGGCACAGACGGCGGCGAAGACGCCCGAGGAGCAGACGCCGCCTCACTTGGGCGAAATCCTCGTCGAACACAAGGTCGTGCATAAGGAAATCGTCGATGCTGCGATTTCCAAGCAGGCGCAAGTCGTCGAGAAGAAGGCGCGCGACGCCCAGCTGGTGCGTGTCCATGCCGACAAGCTCGACCAACTGATCGACCTCGTCGGCGAACTGGTCATCGCCGGCGCGTCGGCCAACCTGCTCGCGGTCAAGAGCCGGCAGAGCGAACTCGTCGAAGCCACCTCGATCCTCACCCGTCTCGTCGAGAACATCCGCGACTCGGCGCTGCAGCTGCGCATGGTGCAGATCGGCGACACCTTCACCCGCTTCAACCGCGTCGTGCGCGATGTCTCCAAGGATCTCGGCAAGGAGATCGAGCTCGTCATCAGCGGCGCCGAGACCGAACTCGACAAGACCGTCGTCGAGAAGATCGGCGACCCACTCATGCACCTCGTACGTAATTCGCTCGATCACGGCATTGAGCCGACCGCCATCCGTCTTGAACGCGGCAAGCCGGCCTGCGGCCGCGTCTCGCTCAACGCCTACCACGACTCGGGCAGCATCGTCATCGAGGTTTCCGACGACGGCGGCGGTCTCAACCGCGAAAAGATCCGCGCCAAGGCCATCGAGCGCGAGTTGATCCAGCCCGAGACGCTGCTCTCCGACAACGAGATGATCAATCTCATCTTCGAACCGGGCTTCTCAACCGTCGATGCGGTGTCCAAGCTCTCCGGCCGCGGGGTCGGCATGGATGTGGTGCGGCGCAACATCACCTCGCTGCGCGGCAGCGTCGACGTCGCTTCGACCGAGGGCGAAGGTTCGACCTTCACCATCCGCCTGCCGCTCACCCTGGCGATCATCGACGGCTTCCTCGTCGGCGTCGAGAAGGCGGCTTACGTCATCCCGCTCGATTCGGTCGTCGAGTGCATCGAACACAAGAACCTCTCAGGCGATCGCAACTTCCTCAACCTGCGCGGCGAAGCCCTGCCCTTCATCCGCCTGCGCGAACTGTTCGAAGTCGATGGCGACCTGCCGCCGCGCGAGAGCATCGTCGTCGTGCAGTTCGGCGGCCAGCGCGCGGGCATCGTCGTCGATCAGCTGATGGGCGAGTTCCAGACCGTCATCAAGCCGCTCGGCCGTCTCTTTGCCAACCTGCGCGGCGTCGGCGGCTCGACCATCCTCGGCAGCGGCGAGGTGGCGCTCATCCTTGATGTCGCGGCGCTGGTCAACGCAGTGAGCCGCGCCGAGGAAGACCGATGGCAGCCAAACCGCCACAACAGCGCATTCCTGGCACTTCAAAACAGTTCATCCGCAGTTCAATCGGGGAGATAGACCATGTTCAAGAATCTCAAAATCGGTGTTCGCCTTGGAATCGGCTTTGCGTCGACCCTCGCCTTTCTGGTCATCGTCGCCGTGGTCAGTGTTCTGCGCCTCGGCGCGCTCAATGACGAAATCGAGCTGATGGTCAATGACCGTTTCCCAAAGACGGTTCAGGCCAACAACGTCATCGATGCCATCAATACGATTGCGCGCCAGTTGCGCAACACTTACATCTACTCCGGTGCCGAGCAGCAAACTTCGCTCGATGCGATTGCGCCCGAACGGAAGAAGATCACCGACAACCTTGAAAAACTCGAGAAAACGATCACCACCGATCGTGGCAAGGAACTGCTCAAGAACATTCAGGCTGCGCGCGCCGCCTACGTCGGATCACAGGACAAGTTCATCGAATTACTCAAGGCCGGCAAGAAAGAAGAGATTGTCCTGCTGATGCAGGGTGAGTTGCGCAAGACACAAAACCAGTACATCGGCGACATCAATGCACTGGTCGACTACCAAACCAAAGTCATGGAAGACGCCGGGAAAGCTGCCGACGAAACAGTCATCGCCGCCGAGCGGACGATCGTGATTCTCGGTGTGATAGCGGCTTTGCTCACGGTCCTTTTCGCCTGGTTCATTACCCGCAGCATCACCCGCCCGGTGAACGAAGCACTCCACGCCGCGACCGCACTGGCTGACGGCGACCTGACAGTGAAGATTGAATCTGACAGCAAGGACGAAGTCGGTCTCCTGATGGGGGCCATGCAGAACATGATCGGCAAGCTGACGCAGATCATCGGCGAAGTGCGTACCGCTGCTGACAACCTGACCAACGCCGCCGGACAGGTTTCAGCCACCGCGCAGTCCTTGTCACAGTCATCTTCGGAACAGGCGGCATCGGTCGAGGAAACCACGTCGTCGATGGAGCAGATGACGGCGTCGATCTCGCAGAACACCGAGAACGCCAGGGTCACCGACGGCATGGCGTCGAAGTCGGCCAAGGAAGCCGCCGAGGGTGGCGAGGCGGTGAACAAGACGGTCGACGACATGAAGAGCATCGCCAGCAAGATCGGCATCATCGACGACATCGCTTACCAGACCAATCTGCTGGCTTTGAACGCGGCGATTGAAGCGGCGCGCGCCGGCGATCATGGCAAGGGCTTTGCGGTGGTGGCGGCGGAAGTCAGGAAGCTCGCTGAACGTTCGCAGGTCGCGGCGCAGGAGATTGGCGATCTGGCGTCGTCGTCGGTCAAGCAGGCGGAACGCGCCGGTGCGCTCTTGACCGAGATGGTGCCGTCGATCCGCAAGACGTCCGATCTCGTGCAGGAGATTGCTTCGGCTTCGTCCGAGCAATCCTCCGGCGTCGGCCAGATCAACAGCGCGATGGGGCAGCTCAACCAGGCGACGCAGCAGAACGCTTCGGCGTCGGAAGAGTTGGCGGCCACGGCCGAGGAACTCGGGTCGCAGGCCGAGCAGTTGCAGCAGACGATGACCTTCTTCCGCCTCGATGACCACGCCCAGCGTTCGGCGCGCAGCTTTGCGCCGCCGGCACGGGCGAGCAGTCCCCGCTCCGCCGCTTCGCGCGTGGCCGCCGTCCAGATCAACGAAGGTGACTTCGAGCGTTACTAGGAGCCGGCCGCACCGAAACGCAAAGATAGCCACGTCATCCCGGCGAAGGCCGGGATCCAGAGGTGCACCACTGGATTCCGGGTCAAGCCCGGAATGACGGATTCTGATAGGTCTATTTGATTCATCGTGACCGACTGCCAGGAGCTGCAATATGGGACACGTCGTACAAGCCAAGGGAGGGGCCGTCGCCGTCAAGGTCGATGAGGCGCCTTCGCAATACCTGACGTTCGCGCTCGGCGGCGAGATGTTCGCCGTCGGCATTCTCAATGTGAAGGAGATCATCGAGTACGGCCATCTGACCGAGATTCCGATGATGCCGGCGTTCATTCGCGGGGTGATCAATCTGCGCGGCAGCGTCGTGCCGGTGATCGATCTCTCGGCGCGCTTTGGCGGCAAGACGACGGAGGTCTCGCGCCGTACCTGCATCGTCATCGTCGAGGTCAGCGATGGCGAGATGCGACACGACATCGGGATCATGGTCGATGCGGTGTCGGAGGTGCTCGACATTCCGGGCAGCGAGATCGAGCCGCCGCCCTCCTTCGGCGCCAAGATCCGCGCCGATTTCATCTTCGGCATGGGCAAGGTCGGCGGCAAGTTCGTGATCATCCTCAATATCGACAAGGTGCTGTCGGTTGAGGAGATTGCCTTGCTGACGGGGTCGGACGGCATTGCCAACGAACTGCTCGTCAGCGCTTGAGAGGACAAATCGCGCAGTCGGTAACAACTCAGAAAGTGAGTCAATTTCAAGAAAAGGCACGATGACCATGAACGCAGTCTCTTTCCGGAACTGGCCGATTGCTCGAAAACTCAACGCGGTCCTGCTGCTGGTCACCACCGTGCTGTTTGGCCTGATGACGATCATCCTCAGCGTCTACGTGGCGCGCGTGCTGAAGGAAGACAGCATGGCGAACCTGCAGCGCATCACGCGCATGAACATCGACATGATGGATTCGTACGGCAAGAGCCTGAAGACGAACGTCGGCACGCTGGGGGCGGTATTCGGCGCCAATTTCACCGAGCCGTTTGCGCTCGATGAAAGCGCGACGATCCAGATTGGTACGCAGGAGACACCCGTTTTGCGTCACGGCATGGCGCCGCTGAACCTGGATTCCTCGGCCGTCGATCGTTTCAAGGAGACGACGGGCGCGATTGCCACCATTTTTGTCCGGCGCGGCGACGATCTGGTTCGGATTAGCACCTCACTGAAGAACCAGAAGGGCGAGCGCGCCATCGGCACCCTGCTCGACCATGCGCACCCGGCCTATGCGAAGGCGATGGACGGGCAGGAGTATGTCGGCAAGGCGAGTCTTTTCGGCCGCGACTACATGACGAAGTACCTGCCGATCAAGGATGCGGGCAACAAGGTCATCGGCGTACTGTTCGTCGGCTTCGATTTCACCGACGGGCTGAAAGCGCTCAAGGACAAGATCCGGCCGGCCAAGGTGGGCCTCACGGGCTACGTTTACGTGCTGGACGCCGCCGAGGGAAGCCAGTACGGCGCGCTGGTCATTCACCCGGAAAAGGAAGGGGAAAACCTGCTCGGCGCCCGCGACGCGGATGGACGGGAGTTCATCAAGGAAATTCTCGCAGCCAGGAGCGGCACCCTTGATTACCCCTGGCAGAGCCAGAGCGACCCGGTGCCGCGTGACAAGATCGTGGTTTTCGACCATTACCCGGAATGGAACTGGATCGTCGTCACCGGCAGCTATCTGGATGAATTCACGGCGCTCAGCCGGCATATTCGCTACGGCCTGATCGGCGCCGTGGCGCTAACCATCGCGATCATGATGATTCTGACCTTCCTCAGCATCCGGCGCTGGGTGACACGCCCGATCAGCAGCGCGCTCGCGGCGGCTGACCAGCTTTCTCAGGGCAATCTTGCGATCACGGTCGAAGCGGGAAGCGAGGACGAAGTCGGCCTGTTGATGCGCGCCATGAGCCACATGATCGACACGCTGACGCGCATCATCGGCGAAGTGCGCTCGGCGGCCGACAATCTCTCCAGTGCCGCCGGCGAGGTTTCGGCGACGGCCCAGTCGCTCTCCCAGTCCTCGTCCGAACAGGCGGCTTCGGTCGAGGAAACCACGGCGTCGATGGAGCAGATGACGGTCTCGATCGCTCAGAACACCGAGAACGCCAAGGTCACCGACGGCATGGCCGCCAAGGCAGCACGCGAAGCGGCGGAAGGCGGCGGCGTCGTCAGCCGCACGGTCGAAGACATGAAGACGATCGCCGGCAAGATCGGCATCATCGACGACATCGCCTACCAGACCAATCTGCTGGCGCTCAATGCGGCGATCGAAGCGGCACGCGCCGGCGAGCACGGCAAGGGCTTTGCCGTCGTCGCCGCCGAAGTGCGCAAGCTGGCCGAGCGCTCGCAAGTTGCGGCGCAGGAAATCGGCGCGCTGGCCGATTCGTCGGTCAAGCAGGCGGAACGCGCTGGTGCCTTGCTCAGCGAAATCGTGCCTTCAATCCGAAAGACGTCAAATCTCGTGCAGGAAATCGCCTCGACATCATCCGAACAAAGCGCCGGTGTCAGCCAGATCAATGGCGCGATGGGTCAGCTCAACCAGGCAACGCAACAGAACGCGACCGCCTCGGAGGAACTCGCCGCGACGGCTGAAGAACTGGGCTCACAAGCGGGACAGTTGCAACAGACGATGACCTTCTTCCGTCTGGCCGGCATATGAGCAAAAGCGCCTGAACCGATACCGTTGGAGAAGTTCATGAAACGAGCCATTGCAGCCCTCCCGAGCGAAGACCGCCATCCGGCGCGGCGTGCCGGTGACCGTCTGGCGCATCCGACCGTTCTGATGCCGTCGCCTTTGCCGAGCGGATCGGGCGGTGCGCCGATCTTCCGCCGACGCTCGACGGATAACGAAACGCTCCTGATCATCGACGATTCGCCCGAGAACCTGAGTGTATTGGGAGAGCTGCTGCAAGGCGCCGGCTACCGCGTCAAAGTAGCCAATTCCGGCGCGACCGGATTACACCTTGCCGTACAGGAACCCAAGCCCGCACTAATCCTGCTCGACATCATGATGCCCAGGATGGACGGGCATGAGGTCCTCCTGCACCTGCGCGACAACCCGAATACCAAGGACACGCCCGTCATCTTCCTCACCGCCAAGGATTCGGACGCCGACGAGGAACGTGCTTTCAACGATGGCGTCGCCGACTACATCGTCAAACCGATCAAGCCATCCGTCGTGCTGGCGCGCGTTCGCAGCCAGCTGCTCGTGCGCCAGGCTCGCCACTGGCTGCAGGACCAGAATCAGGCGCTGGAAGCCGAAGTGGCACGGCGCATGCGGGAAAACGAGCTGATCCAGGCGGTCAGCATCCGGGCGCTGGCGCACCTCGCAGAAACGCGCGATAGCGAAACCGGCAATCACATCCAGCGCACGCAAAGCTACGTCCGCGTCCTCGCGACGCGCCTGGCGAAGCATCCGCGCTTTGCGGCAACGCTCGATAACAGCTACATCGAATCGCTGACGCGTTCGGCGCCGCTGCACGATATCGGCAAGGTTGGCATTCCCGACCACATCCTGCTCAAACCGGGAAAACTCACGCCGGACGAATGGGAGATCATGAAAACGCACACGATTCTCGGCTTCGACGCCATCACCCTGGCCGAGCGCGACATCCGCACGTCTGTTGAATTTCTTTCGCAGGCCAAGGAAATCGTCCGCTCACACCATGAGCGCTGGGACGGCACTGGTTATCCGGATGGTCTGGCCGGCGACGCGATCCCGATCTCGGCGCGCCTGATGGCCATGGCCGATGTTTTCGATGCGCTGATTTCGCGGCGCATCTATAAGGAGGCACTGCCTTTTGCCGCAGTGCGCACCATCATCGCCGAAGAGCGCGGCCGTCTTTTCGACCCGGATATTGCCGATGCTTTCCTCGCCGACTGCGGCGAATTCGAGGCCATCGCGCTGCACTTTGGCATTGAAAGATGACGATGAGCGAAAACACGAACAAACCCGGCCCGATTGACACGCCTGCGCCGGCGCAACGACGCGACAATGCAAACAATGCAAACAATGCGCCCCGTTCGATCCTTGGCACTGCGTTGTCGCGGATCGAAGACGGTGGGATCAGGACGTACTTTCTTCTCTATGCGGGTCTTGCCGGTCTCGCACTCATTGTTCCCATCCTGCTCGTTCTCTACGTCAGTTTGCGTGGCCCGCAGCTCGACCAGAAAGCGGTACTCTGGATCGCCTTCACCGCGCTGGCCGCCGTCCTTGCCATCATTGCCACGCTCTTGGTTCTGCTTCGGAAACGCGAGCGTGCACGAGAGCGGAACCTGCAGACGGAGCAAGCACGCGCCGATCAATTGATCGACTACTTCTTCAACCAGCCTTTTGTCGGCATGGCGATCGTGGCGCCGGGAACGCAAATCTTCGTCAAGTTCAACGAACAGGCGTGCGTTCTGACCGGCTACTCGCGCGACGAGTTGCGGACGAAGACCTGGCGCGACATCACCCACCCGGATGACATGGAACTGACCTACCGTGAAGTTCTGAGAATCCGGGACCGCGAGACCGATGCGATTTCCTATGAGCAACGGCTGATGCGCAAGGATGGCTCCTTCCTTTACATCAATACCGACGTGCAGTGCGTGCGCAACGCGAACGGCGATCCCGACTTCCTGATGTGCAGCGCGCAGGACATCACGCCGCGCAAGCTGAACGAAATGGAGCTGAATGTCGCCAATACCCAGCTGCGAGCCAACCAGGAGACGCTCCAGCGGCAGAACGAGGAGCTCCTGGCGACCAAATCCGCGCTGGAAGAATCGCGCAGCCGCTTCTTCAACCTGTACGAGTTTTCGCCGGCGGCCTACCTGACGCTCAGTGCGGCCGGTGAGATCATTCGCATCAACCACACCGGCGCCAGCCTGCTCGGTTATCCGCGCCGCGAGTACGAAGGCAAGGCCTTCAGTCACTTCCTCCCGGCCGAAGAACTGGAAACCTGGGCGGCGTATCTTGAACATTCGACCCAGGTCAACCAGCGGCACAGCGGCGAATTTGCGTTGAATTGCGCGGACGGAAGCATCATCTACGTCAACGCCGAAAGCACCTTCCAGAATCTGGAGGACGAGTCGCCAGTGCTGCACATGACTCTGAACGAAATCACCCGCCGCCGCCAGGCCGAGATGGCCCTGCGTGCCAGCACCGAGCGCTACAAGGCGGTCGTCCAGTCGTCGAACGACGCCATCGTCAGCTCGGACAGCAAGGGCCTCATCGTCTCGTGGAACCCCTGCGCCGAACGGATGTTTGGCTATCAGACCGCGGAAATCATTGGCAAGCCGGTCGCGTTTTTGATGCCGGAACGCGACCGGGAAAATCGCGTGGCATGCGTACAGCGCATCCTCGACGGCGGCGAATGCGACGCGCTGAACTCGACCGTCGAGACCCTGGCCGTGCACAAGGACGGCCACGAGTTCCACATCGAGCTGTCATTGACCATGTGGAAGATTGCCGACGGCGTCTATTTCACCGGAACGATGCGCGACATCACGCAGCGCAAACAGACCGAGCAGACGCTGCGCATGCTCTCGGAGGCCGTCCGCCAGAGCCCGGAGGCGATCATCATCACCGACCTCGCCGGACAGATCGAGTACGTCAACGAGGCGTTTGTCGCCAACACCGGCTTTTCCCGCGCCGAAACGCTGGGCCGGAATGCGTCGATGCTGTCATCCGGAGACACCGAGGCCGAGGTCTATGCGTCGATGTGGGAAACCCTGGCGCGCGGCGAAGTGTGGAAAGGTGAATTTCACAATCGTCGGAAGGACGGCAGCGCCTTCATCGAATCGGCGGTGCTCGCCCCCATCCGCCAGCCCGACGGGTCGGTCACGCATTACGTCGGCGTCAAGGAAGACATCACCGAGAAGCGCCGGCTGGCCGAAGAACTCGACAAGCACCGGAACCATCTGGAAACGCTGGTCGTCGAGCGCACGGCACAGCTCATCGACACGCAGCATCAGGCGGAAACGGCGAACATCGCCAAGAGCACCTTCCTGGCCAACATGAGCCACGAAATCCGCACGCCGATGAACGCCATCGTCGGCCTCACGCATCTGTTGCGCAACGCCGATCCGACGCCGAAGCAACTCGACCGGCTGGAGAAAATCGACGCAGCGGCGGCGCACCTGCTTGAGCTGATCAAGAATATCCTCGACCTGTCCAAGATCGACGCCGGGAAGATGGAGATTGAATGCGCCGATTTCACGCTCGACTCGGTGATCAGCCCGGTGCGCGCAATGATCATCGACGAAGCCCGCGAAAAACGCCTCGGCGTCGTTGTCGATCTCGGCAATACGCCAGTCTGGCTGCACGGCGATCCGACACGACTGCGCCAGGCCTTGCTCAACTTCGCGGCGAACGCCGTCAAGTTCACCGAACGCGGCCAGATCGTCCTGCGCACGCGTCCGCTCGAAGAGGACGAGCGCGGCGCATTGATCCGCTTTGAAGTGGAAGATACCGGCATCGGCATCGAGCCGGAGAAGATACGCGCCCTCTTCCAGCCCTTCGAACAGGCGGATCCGTCGATCACGCGCAAATTCGGAGGCAGCGGTCTCGGCTTGGCGATCACCCGCCGCCTGGCTCAACTGATGGGCGGCGATGCCAGCGTCGAGAGTACGCCGACCTGCGGCAGCACCTTCTGGTTCACCGTCCGCCTGGAACGCGGACACGGTGTCATGCCGCAGATCATCAACGAAGAAGGCATCGATCTTGAGGAAGAACTGCGCAAGCAATGCAGCGGGATGAAGATCCTGCTGGCTGACGATGTCGAGGTCAATCTGGAAGTCGCGCAGTTGCTGTTGCATGGCGTCGGCCTGCAGGTCGACTCTGCGCGCAACGGGCGCGAGGCGTTCGACAAGGCGCGTACCACGAACTACGACCTGGTGCTGATGGACATCCAGATGCCCGAAATGAACGGGCTCGACGCGACGCGCGCCATCCGGCGGATTTTCGGGCGCACCCAGATGCCGATCCTGGCCATGACCGCCAACGCGTTCGACGAAGACCGGCGGCTCTGTCTCGAGGCGGGCATGAACGACTTCGTCGCCAAGCCGGTCGATCCGAAAACGCTGTACGGCATGCTCCTCAAATGGCTGCCGCGCCCGGGGAAGGAAGCGGGTGCAGCCCCCGTTATTCAGGCCGACGATGGCGGCGCTCCGGATGTTCGCGCCGCTTCCCCCGGAACATTCGCCAACGAATCGGGCGCGTCGCGCGAGCCCGTCGCCATGCGGCAACGCCTGGAGTCCATTCCCGGCCTTGACGTCAATAACGGCTTGGCGCGCGTTCGCGGCAACGAAGAAAAATTCTGCCAGGTCATCGAACTGTTCCTCAAGGGACACGAGTTCGATCTCGAGAAAATCCACGCGGCGCTGACCCGGAGCGACATGAACACCGCCGAGCAATTGACACACGCGCTGAAAGGTTCGGCCGGTCTGATTGGCGCCACCTTCGTCTCCGATGCCACCACGACGCTATTGACGCTGATCCGGCAGAAAGCGCGCGTCGACCAGATCGACAAGGCCTACGTCGCCCTGACGCCACGCCTGACCGGGCTGATCGATGGTTTGCGCCGTGCCGTAGCAAGCAAGGTCGCCGAGACGCCACAAGCGCCTATCGACCAGAACCGCGCTCAGGAAGTCCTGCTGCGCCTCGAAAACCTGCTCGAAGTCGGCGACATGGCCGCTTGTACGCTGGCGCGGGAAGAGCGTCAGCTCCTGGAAAGTGCGCTTGGCGAAGCCGGACCGGCTGTCATCGCATCCATCCAGGTCTTCGCCTTTGACCAGGCGTTAAACGAACTGAGGAATGCGACGGAAGAACTGGCCGGCGCGGGGAGCGGCTCCTGACGGTTTTCGCAACAGCCTGATTCGTCATTCCGGCCAAGGCGCCGGAGTAACGAATCAGCAATGGATCGGCAGCCGCTAGAAGTGTAGCGGCCGCTTGTCGCAGGCCAAGGCGGCTTCGTGCACCACTTCCGACAAGGTCGGATGAGCGTGGCAGATGCGCGCCAAGTCTTCGCTGGCGGCACCGAACTCCATCGCCACCACACCTTCGGAAATCAGCTCGGACGCATTGGCGCCGATGATGTGCATGCCGAGAATCCGGTCGCTCTCGGCGTCGGCGAGAATCTTGACGAAGCCCGTGGTGTCGCCCATGCCCAGCGCGCGACCGTTGGCGGCAAACGGAATCTTTCCGGCCTTGTAGGCAACGCCGGCCTCCTTGAGCTGCTGCTCGGTCTTGCCGACCCATGCAATTTCCGGGCTGGTATAGAGCACCCAGGGAATCGTGTCGAAATTGCAGTGACCGGACTGTCCGGCCATCAGCTCGGCGACCATCACCGCCTCTTCCATCGCCTTGTGCGCCAGCATCGGACCAGAGACGACGTCACCGACCGCCCAGACACCCGGCAGGTTGGTTCGGCAATGGTCATCGACATCGATGCGGCCGCGCTCGTCGAGCTTGAGACCGACGGCTTCGGCGTTCAGACCTTCGGTATTCGGCACGCGCCCGACGGAGACGATCAGCCGGTCGGCGTCGAGTTTTTGCGCCTGGCCGTCCTTGTCCGTGTAGGCAATCGAAACACCCTTCTTCGCCACCTTGACGGCACCGATCGTAACGCCGAGCTGGATGTCGAGTCCCTGCTTGCGGAAAACCTTGGTCGCTTCCTTGGCAACATCGACGTCGGCGACCGAAAGGAAATCGGGCAAGGCTTCGAGGATCGTCACTTCCGACCCAAGCCTGCGCCAGACGCTGCCCATTTCCAGACCGATCACGCCAGCACCGATGATCGCGAGCTTCTTCGGCACGGCTTTGATATCGAGCGCGCCGACGTTGTCGCACACCACCACGTTGTCGACGGCGACACCCGGCAGATGGCGCGGTCGGGAACCGGTCGCAACGATCACCTGCCTGGCCTCGACCACTTCGTCACCGACCTTGACCTGCCAACCGCCGTCGCTCTGGGCGACGAGGCTGCCGTGTCCGCTGAGCAACGTCACCTTGTTCTTCTTGAACAAGCCCTTGATGCCAGTCGTCAGCTGCTTGACGATGGTGTTCTTGCGTTCGACCATCGTCGGCACGTCGATCTTCGGCGTGCCGACCGAAATGCCCTGCGCGGCGAAGCCGTGGCTGGCTTCTTCAAAAAGATGGGAGGTATGCAGCAAGGCCTTGGACGGAATGCAGCCGACGTTCAGGCAGGTGCCGCCAAGGCGCGGTTCGCCCTTGGGATCGGCGTAGGCATTCGACTCGCAGCAGGCGACGTTGAATCCGAGTTGCGCTGCGCGGATCGCGCCGACGTAGCCGCCGGGGCCGCCACCGATGACGAGCACATCAAATTGCTTGGACATTTTTCCCTCTCTGGCAATCAAATCCCGAGCAGCAGGCGGGCCGGGTCTTCCAGCGCTTCCTTCATCGTCACCAGCGCCAGCACGGCTTCGCGCCCGTCGATGATGCGGTGGTCGTAGGACATCGCCAGGTAGTTGATCGGGCGAATGACGATTTCGCCGTTCTCGACCACCGGTCGATCCTTCGTGGCATGGATGCCGAGAATCGCCGACTGCGGCGGGTTGATGATCGGCGTCGACAGCATCGAACCAAACACGCCGCCGTTGGAAATCGAGAACGTCCCGCCGGTCAGGTCTTCGAGCGACAGCTTGCCGTCCTTGGCCTTCTGGCCGAATTCGCCGATTTTCTTCTCGATATCGGCAATCGACATCTGGTCGGCATCGCGCAGGATCGGAACCACCAGGCCACGCGGACTGCCAACGGCGACGCCAATGTCGATGTAGCCGTGATAGACGATGTCGTTGCCATCGACCGAGGCGTTGATGATCGGGAATTTCTGCAGGGCGGCCACCGCTGCCTTGACGAAGAAGCCCATGAAGCCAAGACGCACGCCGTGCGCCTTCTCGAACTTGTCGCCGTACTGTTTGCGCAACGCCATCACCGGCGCCATGTTGACCTCGTTGAAGGTAGTCAGGATGGCAT
>JAGNOM010000047.1 GCA_017990155.1 Propionivibrio sp.
CTGGTTGCGGGGGCAGGACTTGAACCTGCGACCTTCGGGTTATGAGCCCGACGAGCTGCCAACTGCTCCACCCCGCGTCCGAGGAATACGCGTCAAAACAAATTGCCAAAAACTGGAGCGGGAGAAGAGTCTCGAACTCTCGACCTATACCTTGGCAAGGTATCGCTCTACCAACTGAGCTACTCCCGCTGAGTGACTACCCTGTGCTGCAAGCAAACCAGCACCGGACAGGGCGCGCATTATAACGCCGCTCTTTCCTGTATTGCCAGAAAAAACGCAGGAACCGAGCAAAGCTTGGTGGTGCCCATGGGCAGGATTGAACTGCCGACCTCTCCCTTACCAAGGGAGTGCTCTACCACTGAGCTACATGGGCGATTTTTTCGCTTAGCACCATCACACAACTCAACAACAAAAAGCCCAACCTTTATAGTTGGGCTAAGTGTTTGATATTACTGGTGCCGCTGGCCGGAATCGAACTGGCGACCTTCGCATTACGAATGCGCTGCTCTACCAACTGAGCTACAGCGGCACTTCTCGTCTCGTCAACAATCACGAGACGCAGGATTCTACCAACAAACTGCCTTCTTCAAAAGATCGGTCAGTATAAAAACTCTTGCGACCTTCAACCACGATGCTACGACAAAGCGATGAAACACCGACCGCCTCACCAAATCAACAAAAAGCCCCGGTTTTTCACCGGGGCTAAGTGTCTGATTATTTGGTGGTGATGGGCAGAATTGAACTGCCGACCTATGGGTTATGAATCCATCGCTCTAACCAACTGAGCTACATCACCGTTTGGGCGCGAGATTATAGGGTCTCTGGCAAGCCGGGGTCAAGCGTTACGATCACACAAGCGTAATCAGCTTGTCTATAATGACGCAATGCCACTACCCGCATCCCTTATTGCTTCTATTGTCAGTGCCGTTATTGAAGCGGCCGCGCAAAGTTCCGGTACCACCACCGGGGCGCAGCAATATGAGTACTACACCGCAACCCGGACCCTTCCGCCGGAAGCCAAGATGGGCCTTATGTTCCCGCCGCTTGGCGACGGCTTTGTGGTGATCAACGGGACTTCATTGCGTTTGGCGCCAACGGCGCAATTCCGCAGTCCGCAAAATCTGATCGTGATGCCAATGACGATCCAGGACAAAAAAAACGTGGTGTATCTTGCAGACGCATCCGGATCCGTTTTCCGCGTGTGGATGCTCAGCCCGGCCGAAGTTTCGGCATATCAAGAAGACTAATCAGGAAAACATGGTTAAAAAATTGTTCATCCGCACCTTCGGGTGCCAGATGAACGAGTATGACTCGGACAAAATGGCCGACGTACTCGCTGCTTCTGAAGAAATCGTCAAGACCGATCGGCCCGAAGACGCCGACATCATCATCTTCAACACCTGCTCGGTGCGCGAGAAGGCGCAGGAACGTGTCTTCCACGACCTTGGCCGCGTGCGTCCGCTCAAGAAGGCCAACCCTGATCTGGTTATCGCGGTCGGCGGCTGCGTTGCCAGCCAGGAAGGTGCGGCAATCGTTGCCCGCGCACCGTATGTTGACGTCGTGTTCGGCCCACAAACCCTGCACCGCCTGCCGCAGCTGATCGCCGAACGACGGAGCGCGGGTAAATCGCAGGTTGATATCTCGTTCCCGGAAATCGAGAAGTTCGACAATCTGCCGCCAGCGAAGGTCGAGGGCGCATCGGCCTTTGTGTCGATCATGGAGGGATGCAGCAAGTTCTGCACCTTCTGCATCGTCCCCTACACGCGCGGACAGGAGGTCTCGCGTCCGTTCGACGACGTGCTTACCGAGGTCGCGGGGCTTACTGCGCAGGGTGTCAAGGAAATCACGCTGCTGGGCCAGAACGTCAACGCCTACCGCGGCGCTATGGCCGGTAGCGAGGAAGTCGCAGACCTCGCCTTGGTCATTGAGTACATCGCCGAGATCCCCGGGATTGAACGCGTTCGCTACACGACGTCGCATCCGCGCGAGCTTTCGCAACGGCTGATTGATGTTTATGCCAAGGTGCCGAAACTCGTATCGCACCTGCATCTGCCTGTGCAATCCGGCTCTGACCGCGTGCTCGCCAATATGAAGCGCGGCTACACGGCACTCGAGTACAAGAGCCTGGTGCGCAAGCTACGCGCCGCCCGACCCGATCTGTCGCTCTCTTCAGACTTCATCGTCGGCTTCCCCGGCGAGACGGCCGAGGACTTCGAGAAGACGATGAAGCTCATCGACGATGTCGGCTTCGACGCATCGTTCTCGTTTGTGTACAGCTCCCGCCCCGGAACGCCCGCGGCTGAATTGAAGGACGACACGCCACAGGAACTCAAACTGGAGAGACTGATGCGCCTGCAAAAGCGCATCGACGATTTGGCGCAGGAAGTCTCCCAATCGATGGTCGGTTCGATCCAGCGCGTGCTGGTAGAAGGACTGTCGAAAAAGGACGATGCCGAGTTGGCTGGGCGTACCGACAATAACCGCATCGTTAACTTCGTCGGCAATCCGCGGCTGGTTCACAGCTTCGTCGATGTCCGAATCACGTCGTCGTTGCCGCATTCCTTGCGCGGCGAAGTCGTGACGCACGAATCATGACCGAAGGGAGTCCTCGAAGGATGAGTGCAAAGAATTCGGCCAAGGCTGCCGCCAAACCACGAGCCATTGAGTTGCTGCTCTCACCCGTCAACAACACCCAGCTCGCCAACCTGTGCGGCGTACTCGACGAAAACCTGCGCCAGATCGAAACCGCACTCGATGTCTCGATCGCCCGACGCGGCGAACGCTTCACGCTGCGCGGCGAGAAAGAGCAGACTGCACGCGCATCCGAGGCCCTGCAGACCTTCTACGCGCAAGCCAAGGATTCGCTCTCGGTCGATGAGATTCAGCTCGGGCTGATCGAGCTTATCAACCGGCCCGCGCGCAAGGATTCGGCCATCGGCGGTCAGTCGCCGACGCTGATGACGCGCAAGACGGAGTTGCACGGCCGCACACCGCGCCAGATCGAGTACCTCAAGTACATCCAGGAACACGACATCACCTTCGGCACCGGCCCGGCCGGCACCGGCAAGACCTACCTGGCGGTCGCTTCGGCGGTCGACGCCTTCGAGCGCGAACTGGTGCAGCGCATCGTTCTGACCCGCCCAGCGGTCGAGGCCGGCGAGCGGCTCGGTTTCCTGCCCGGCGATCTCGCGCAGAAGGTCGATCCTTACCTGCGTCCACTTTACGACGCCCTGTACGACCTGATGGGCTTCGACAAGGTCGCCAAGCTCTTCGAGCGCAATGCAATCGAGATTGCACCCCTCGCGTACATGCGCGGCCGGACGCTGAATCACGCCTTCATCATTCTCGACGAAGCGCAAAACACGACGCCCGAGCAGATGAAGATGTTCCTGACGCGCATCGGCATCGGCGCCAAGGCAGTCGTCACTGGCGATGTGACGCAGATCGACCTGCAACGCGGGCAGAAAAGCGGCCTGATCGAAGCACGCCAGATCCTGCGCGACGTGCGAGGGATCGCCTTTACGGAATTCCAGAAGGAAGACGTCGTGCGCCATCCGCTCGTCGCGCGCATTGTCTCTGCTTACGAAGCGCATACAGCAGCGCTGGAGGCGAAGTTGAATGACAAGTAAGCGCCTGAATCTCAGCGTGCAATATGCGTGTAATGCGACCGGCTTACCCTCGCGCCCGCAAATTCGCACCTGGGTTCGTGCAGCGCTGGACGTAGACGGGAAGCGCGGCGGACAAATCACCATTCGCTTTGTCGACAGCGAAGAAGGCCAGTCGCTCAACAGCGACTATCGGGGCAAGGGTTACGCCACGAACGTACTCTCGTTTCCCTACGAAACCGAGCCCGTCGTTGCCGGCGATCTCGTCATATGCGCAGCCGTCGTCGAACGCGAAGCAGCGGAACAGCGCAAGACGCTGGAAGAGCACCACGCTCACCTGATCGTGCATGGCATCCTGCATCTGCAGGGCTACGACCACGAAACAAGCGACGAAGACGCGCAACAGATGGAAGCAACGGAACGTAGCACTCTGGCGCAATTGGGTTTCGCCGACCCCTATCGTGAGGAACATGGCGACATTGACTGACGCAATGGCCCGGAATGATACGTAAGGGCTTCGTCCACCGGACCCCTCACGCATCACTCCTCCAACCACGCTGACAATGGACTCTGACAAACCGTCTTTTTTCGAACGCATCTCTTCCCTGTTGCTGAGAGAACCGGAAGACCGGGAACAGCTCATGCAACTGCTGCATTCGGCGCACGAACGTAACTTGCTCGACGCCGATGCACTATCGATCACCGAAGGCGCACTCGCCGCGTCGGAAGTCAGCGTACAGGACGTCATGGTGCCGCGCGCGATGATGGAATTTGTCGACATCGACGACCCGCTCGACAAGATCATCGCCCAGGTCAATCGCACCGCCCATTCACGCTTCCCGGTCATCGACGACAGCCGCGACAACGTCGTCGGCATCCTGCTCGCCAAGGACCTGCTACGCGTTCGCCACGACCGCGCCTTCAATCTGCGCGACTGGTTGCATCCAGCCATCTTCATTCCGGAATCCAAGCGCCTCAATGTGCTCCTGCGTGAGTTCCGCGTCTCGCACAACCACATGGCGATCGTCGTCGACGAATACGCGGGCGTCAGCGGCCTGATCACCATTGAGGACGTTCTCGAACAGATCGTCGGCGAGATCGAGGACGAGTACGACTTCGACGAGAGCGAAGGCAACATCCGCCCTGACCAGTTCGGACGTTTCCGCGTCAAGGCGCAGACATCGATCGAAGACTTCAACGAGCATTTCGGCAGCAAGTTCGTGACGGACGAATACAACACGGTTGGCGGACTGATCCTGAACCACCTCGGCAGAGTCCCGGGGCGCAAGGAAGAAATCACGCTCGCCGGACTGAACTTCATGGTCCTGCGCGCCGATCGGCGACGTCTTTACACCCTTCTCGTCACCCGCGGACAAGCGCCGGATGAGGCGTCCTGAGTCGGTAACACGGCGACTGATTGCGGCGTCGCTGCTCGGCGCGGCCAGCGTCGCGGCGTTTGCCCCGCTCGGCTGGTTTCCCGTGGCCTGGGTGACGCAAGCCGGCCTGTTCATACTGCTGAGCCGCGAAGCCAATACCGGCCGACGTTGGCGCCACGGTGCGCTGATGGGCGGCGCTTTCGGATTCGGCCTGTTCATCACCGGCGTCTCCTGGGTTTATGTAAGCCTGAGCACATTCGGCAGCATGCCGCCGTTGCTTGCAGCCCTCGCCACGCTGCTTTTCTGCGCCTTTCTTTCGATCTACCCGGCACTGGCCGGCGCCCTCTTCGTCCGATATTCGCCCGATCGCTGGTGGCAACGCGCTCTATTCCTGACCTCGTTGCTGACGCTTGGCGAGTGGCTGCGCGGCTGGGTCTTCACCGGGTTTCCCTGGTTGGCCTTCGGCTACTCGCAAACGCCGCCCAGCCCGCTGGCCGGATACGTTCCAATATTCGGCGTCTTTGGCGTATCGCTGCTGACGATCCTTGTCGGCGCGAGCCTGGGCGAATTCGTTCGCAGCGTTCTTGGCCGGAGTCGGCCAAGCGATGCCACCTCAAGCTCACGCTGGATCCCGATGCTGCTCGTCGTCGCCCTATTCGGCGGCGGCGCTCTGCTACGCGAAGTGCATTGGACCGCACCGACGGGCGCCCCCATCAGCGTCGCACTGCTGCAAGGCAATGTCCCGCAGGATCTCAAGTGGCGCCCCGAGAAGTTCATCGAGTCGCTGCGCACCTACTATCACTTGGCGAAGGACAACCCCGCGCAACTCACCGTTCTGCCGGAAACCGCCCTGCCCGCCTTTCTCGACAACGTTCCGCGCGAATACATCGAGGAAATCAGAAAACTCGCCGAACGCGAACAGGGCGACCTCGTCCTCGGCATCGTCATCGGCGACAACACCCGCTACGCCAATGGCGCGATCAGTCTGGGCGTATCGCCAGAGCAGCACTATCGAAAATCGCACCTTGTCCCGTTCGGCGAGTTCATCCCTCCGGGGTTTTCGTGGTTCCTGAAACTGGCCGAGATTCCGATGTCCTCATTCACTCCGGGTGAAGTACGGCAAGCGCCGATGTCGCTCTCCGGGCAGAAAGTGGCAATCAACATCTGCTACGAGGACGCCTTCGGCGAGGAAATCATCCGCAGCCTGCCCGACGCAACGCTGCTGGTGAATATCTCGAACGTCGCCTGGTTCGGCGATTCGCTGGCGCCCGCGCAGCACCTGCAGATCGCTCGCATCCGCGCGCTCGAAACGGGACGGATGATGTTGCGCGCGACCAATACCGGGATGACCGCCATCGTCGATACGCGCGGGGAAATCCGGAGTGTCTTGCCGCCCTTCACCCGAGGCGCATTGCGCGGCGAAGTGGTCGGCCACACCGGCGCCACGCCGTTCGTGCGCTGGGGCAACTGGCCGGCGATCACGCTTTCGCTCCTCGTAGCGCTAATGTCGCTGGCTACCTTCCGTAAGCGCAAAGCGCTATGCTGAGCCGCCCGCAATAACGGAGAATCGCCTGATGACACTGCTTTCGTGGTCAAACCAATACCTGATTGGCGATGATCTCATCGACGCCGAGCACGAGGAACTGTTCCGCCTGGTCAACGACTTCCACACGCGCTGGCTGGAAGCTCACGACCGCCAAGCCATCGCCCGGGTGTTCAACCAGCTCATCGTCTATGCGGAGACGCACTTCCGCCATGAAGAAACGATCATGGATGAACACGGTTTTTCAAAGCTGGCGGAACACAAGCAGGTGCACGAAGCGATGATCGAGACGATCTTCCAGCTGCACCGCTCGTACATGGAAGAGAACGCCCACCTTGAAGTGAACACCATGAAGTTCGTCAAGTCGTGGCTGATCGATCACATTCTCGAAAACGACTACCGTTTCCGCGACTTTCTCGCCCGAAGCAAGAGCATCGCCGAATCGGCCGCGCAATAGCGGCACATTCTCCTCTCCCGATATTCAAGACGCAAAAACCATGATCGACAACACTGCCCAGCAACTGCCGAAAGGCATCACGTACCTCAACTCCACCGAGCTCTATCCCGAGCTGCACGCTGCCGGTGAAACGGGCTTGCCTTTGTTGCTCGTCGAAAACGCACAAGGCCGCGCCGTCATCGCCTTGCAGGGCGCCCATGCCATCGCTTTTCAGCCGGCCGGTCAGCGCGAGATGCTTTGGCTCTCGCAAAAATGCAAATTGCATTCTGGAACGCCCATCCGCGGCGGCATCCCGCTGTGTCTGCCGTGGTTCGGCCCCGGTCCCGACGGCAAGTCGGCCCACGGTTTTGTCCGCACCGCGACCTGGACGTTGGCGAATGCCGAGATGACCGCTTCGGGCGCAACACGCGTCGTACTGGAACTCGAAAGCGACGCCTCGACCTGCGCCCTTTGGCCGCACAGCTTCATGTTCCAGATCGAATTCGTCGTTGGCGAGACGCTGGCGATCCAGCTTTCGGCGACCAACCGCGGCAACCAGACTGCGCCTTTCGCATTCGCCTTCCACACCTACTTCGCCGTCCCCGATGTCGCCAGAACGCGCGTCACCGGGCTGGAAGGCACGACCTGCATCGACAAGCTCGACAACGCTTCGCGCCAACGTCAGACCGGTGCGGTCACGATCGGCGACGCGACCGACCGCATCTATCTCGATGTCCCCGCGATCCAGACCATCGAGATCGCCACGGGCAAGATCACCATCGAGTCCGACGCCGGCTGCGCCGTGGTCTGGAATGCCTGGAACAACGACCGGAACATCGCCGACATGGGCGAAGGAAACCACGTCGGCTACCTTTGCGTGGAACGCGGCGAAATCGCGGACCGTTCGCTGACGATTCAACCCGGCGAAACCTACCGCAGCTGGATGACGCTAGCGCTGTAATCCGGAGGCTCGGAAAAACGCGGGAAACGGGGCACTACGAGTCCTTGCGAGTCCAGTATTGAAACAGGCCGCGCCTTCTTGTCGGCTCCAAAACCAAGTAAAATCGCGGTTTCTCCCGTTTTGTCGAAGCCTCAGATGCCCAAAATTCAGCCTACTTTTCAGGAAGTCATTCTGCGTCTCCAGAGTTTCTGGGACAAACAGGGCTGTGCTCTGCTGCAGCCTTACGATATCGAGGTCGGCGCCGGCACTTTCCATACCGCCACTTTCCTGCGCGCCATCGGCCCAGAGCCGTGGAGTGCCGCTTTCGTCCAGCCGTCGCGCCGCCCGAAAGACGGCCGCTATGGCGAAAACCCGAATCGTTTGCAGCACTACTACCAGTATCAGGTCGTGCTGAAGCCGTCGCCCGACAACATTCAGGAGCTCTACCTGCAGTCGCTCGAAGCGCTCGGCATCAACCTCAAGGAACACGACATCCGCTTTGTCGAGGATGACTGGGAATCGCCGACGCTCGGCGCCTGGGGCCTCGGCTGGGAAGTCTGGCTCGACGGCATGGAAGTCACGCAATTCACCTACTTCCAGGAAGTCGGCTCGCTGACCTGCAAGCCGGTGCTCGGCGAGATCACCTACGGTCTCGAACGGCTGGCGATGTACCTGCAAGGCGTCGAAAACGTCTATGACCTGGTGTGGACCGAAGCCGGTGGGCAGGTGCTGACCTACGGTGACGTCTATCACCAGAACGAAGTCGAGCAGTCGAAGTACAACTTCGAGCACTCGAACGTTGAGATTCTCTTCCGCCACTTCGGCGATCACGAATCGGAAGCCAAGCGCCTGATGGGCCTCAACCTAGCACTGCCGGCCTTCGAACAAGTCATGAAGTGTTCGCACTGCTTCAACCTGCTCGACGCGCACGGCGCCATCTCGGTCACCGAGCGCGCCGCCTACATCGGCCGAGTCCGCGCCCTGGCGCGCGAAGTCGCGCAGTCCTACTACAACTCCCGCGAAGCACTCGGCTTCCCGATGTGCAAGGGAGGGAAATAACATGACGACCGCTACCTTACTCGTTGAACTGCTCACCGAAGAACTGCCGCCGAAAGCGCTGTCGCGCCTCGGCGAAGTCTTTTCCGCGCAAATCCACGCCGGCCTTGCCGCACGCAAGTTACTGACCGCCGGCGACCAATACCAGTGGTTCGCCACGCCGCGCCGTCTGGCGATTCAGGTGCCGGGCGTGCTTGCCGTCGCACCCGATGCATCGGTCACCGAGAAGATCATGCCGGTCAATGTGGCGCTCGACGCCGCTGGCCAGCCGACGCAAGCGCTGCTCAAGAAACTCGAAGCCAAGGGCATTCCGGTTTCGGAAGTCGCCCGGTTCGAGAAGCGCATGGATGGCAAAGCCGAGGCGCTGTTCTACGAAGCCACGATCAAGGGTGTGAAGCTCGACGACGTGCTCGCCGGCATCGTCGCCGACGCGCTCAAGAAACTGCCGATCCCGAAGGTCATGCGCTGGGGCGATTCCGACCACCAGTTCGTGCGTCCGGTCCACGGTCTGATCCAGCTGCACGGCGAGCGTCGGGTACCGGGTGAAGTGCTTGGCCTCACCAGCCGTACCGTCACGCGCGGCCACCGCTTCCTGTCCTCCGGCGACATCGCCATCAAGAACGCCGATACCTACGCCGACGTGCTCAAGGCCGAAGGCAAGGTCGTCGTCAGCTTCGCCGAACGCAAGGCATCGATTGCGCTGCAACTGGACACCAAGGCCAAGGAGCTGAACGCGACGATCAACCCGTCGGAAGGCCTGCTCGACGAAGTGACCGCGCTCGTCGAATGGCCGGTCGTCTATATCGGCGAGTTCGAGTCGGAATACCTCGAAGTGCCGCAGGAATGCCTGATCCTGACGATGCAGCAGAACCAGAAGTACTTCCCGCTGCTCGACGCCGCGAAGAAGCTGCTCAACAAGTTCCTGATCGTCTCCAACATGCAGGTCGACGATCCGAAGCACATCGTCGGCGGCAATGCCCGCGTCGTGCGTCCGCGCCTGTCCGACGCGCGCTTCTTCTTCAATCAGGACCGCAAGGCAACGCTCGCCTCGCGCCTCGACAAGCTGGCCAACGTCGTCTACCACAACAAGATCGGCTCGGTGCTGCAACGCGTCGAACGCCTTGAGACGCTGGGCGGCAAGATCGCCGGCAAACTAGGCGCCAACGCTTCGCTCGCCGCCCGCGCGGCGCGTCTGGCCAAGGCCGACCTCGTGACCGACATGGTCGGTGAATTCCCCGAGCTGCAAGGCATCATGGGCCGCTACTACGCGCTGCACGACGGCGAGGACAAAGCAGTTGCCGACGCCGTGCAGAGCCACTACCAGCCGCGTTTCGCCGGCGACGCGCTGCCGGCCGGCAACATCGCCAGCGCCGCGGCGCTGGCCGACAAGCTTGATGCGCTGGTCGGCTTCTTCGGCATCGGCCAGATCCCGACCGGCGACAAGGACCCGTTCGGTCTGCGCCGCGCCGCGCTCGGCGTGCTGCGCATCCTGATGGAAACGCCGCTGCCGCTCGATCTCTCTGAACTGATCGCCGACGCACAAGCCGGCTTCGCCGTCGGAACGCTGACGCAACCGGTCGCTGAGCCGCTGCTCGACTTCATGCTCGACCGCCTGCGTGGCCTGCTCAAAGACGCCGGTTACGCGCAGGACGTGATCGAAGCCGTACTGGCGCAACGCCCGACGCGCATCGACCTCGTGCCGCCGAAGCTCGCCGCCGTGCGCGACTTCCTCGGTTTGCCGGAAGCGCTGGCTTTGGCCGCGGCCAACAAGCGCATCGGCAACATCCTGAAGAAGTCCGACAGCGCCGTGGCCGAGCCCGACGTTGCGCTGCTGCAGGAAGCCGCCGAAAAGGCGCTGTTCGAACGCGTGACGCGGATCGCACCGGTCGTCAGATCGCACGTCGCCAACGAAGACTACGCCGACGCGTTAAAGGTGCTCGCCTCGGTGCGCGCAGAGGTCGACCAGTTCTTCGGCGAAGTGATGGTCAACGTCGACGAACCACTGATCCGCGCCAACCGTCTCGGTCTGCTCAAGTCACTGTTCGACCTGCTCAACGCAGTCGCTGACATTTCGAAGCTGGGCGTATGAAACTCGTCATCCTCGATCGCGATGGAGTCATCAACTATGACTCCGAACACTTCATCAAGTCGGTCGCGGAGTGGAAAGCCCTGCCGGGTAGCCCGGAGGCGATCGCCAAGCTGACCCAGGCCGGCTATCGCGTCGTGGTGGCGACCAACCAGTCGGGCATCGGGCGCGGCCTGTTCGATATGGATACGCTCAACGCCATGCACGACAAGATGCATCGCGCCGTGCAAGCGGTGGGTGGGCGGATCGATGCGGTGTTCTACTGCCCGCACTCGGCCGACTCCAACTGCAATTGCCGCAAACCAAAGCCCGGCATGCTGGAACGGATTGCCGACTGCTTCAACGTTGATCTCAAAGGCGTTTATGCGGTGGGCGACTCGCTGCGCGACCTGGAAGCAGCGGTCACGGCCGGTGCGCAGCCGATTCTTGTCCTCACCGGCAAGGGCGAGAAAACGCATCTTGACGGCAATTTGCCGGCAGGAACCCTGGTATTCAAGGACCTCGCAGCGGCCGTCGAGCACATTCTGAAAACATGATTCCCATTCTCCGGTCCGTCGTCTATCTGATCCTTGCCACCCTGATTACCGCGCCGTTCGGCTTCCTGGTGACTGTTTCCGTCGTCCTGCCGATGCGCGTGCGGTTCTGGCTGATCTCGGTCTGGCGCGCCGGTTTCATGGCGATCTGCCGCTACGTGCTCGGGCTTCATTACCGGGTCATCGGTCAAGAGAACATTCCAGGCTCGCCCTCGATCATCTTTTCCAAGCATCAGTCAGCCTGGGAGACGGTTGGACTGCAGGCGATCTTCCCGGACCAGGTTTTCGTCCTGAAAAAGTCTCTGTTGATGATCCCTTTCCTCGGCTGGGCGTTTGCGGCGGTCAAGATGATTTCAATCGATCGCAAGGCCGGCAAGGATGCCCTTCGGCAGGTGATAGACCAGGGTTGCGAGCGGCTGAAAGCCGGCTATTGGGTCGTCATTTTCCCGGAGGGAACCCGCGTCGCCCCGGGCGAAAAGCGCCGATTCAAGACCGGCGGCGCGCACCTGGCCGTCGCTTCCGGTGCCTTGCTCGTTCCGGTCGCGCACAACGCCGGCGAATTCTGGGCGAGAAACGCGTTCGTAAAAACGCCCGGTGTCATTACCGTCAGTATCGGCCCGGCGATCGACCCGGCAGGACGCACGGCTGATGAGATCACGGCGATTGCAGAGCAATGGATCGAAGATGAGATGCGCCGGATCTCACCGCGGCACTACGCAACCGAGAGCACTGCCACCGCGCATGCCGCAGCAAGCTGAACTTCCGTTCGCTGCCATCCCCGGAGAAAAGCCGCTCGCTGCCGATGAAACGCCGCGCACGATCACCCTCGGCGAGCGCATCGTCCCCTACGTCCTGCGCCGCGCCAAGCGCCGCACCATCGGACTGACGATCGATCATCGTGGATTGCGTGTCGGCGCGCCGCCACGCGCGTCGATCAAGGAAGTCGAGTCGTTGATCCTGCGTCACGGCACGTGGGTCACCGAAAAGCTTGACGAATGGCGCACGCGACGCCGTCCCGAAGTCTTGCAGATCACCGACGGCATGCGCCTTCCGCTTTTAGGCCAAGTGCTGGAAGTCCGTGTTGCCGTCGGCGCCAATCGCGCACTATGGAACGCACTGACGCCACCCGTGCTTACCCTTTTCCTGCGTTCGCCCGATGACGCCGCACGCGTGCTGGAAAATGCCTTGCGCAAACGGGCGCTCGCTCTGTTTGGCGAACGGCTAGCCCTGTTCGCAGCCGGGATGGGGCTCGCGCTGCCGCCGCTGTCGCTTTCGTCGGCACGCACTCGCTGGGGCAGTTGCAGCCTGAAAACGGGTATCCGGCTGAATTGGCGACTGATTCACTTTCCGCCGCCTGTTATCGACTACGTCGTCGTGCACGAACTGGCGCACCTGCGCGAAATGAACCACAGCGCCCGCTTCTGGGCCATCGTGGCGCAGTATTACCCCGAACACCGCAGCGCGCGCAGCGAACTGAAGCGCCTCGCCGCCACCTGCCCACACTGGTAGCCCCGCCGGCCGTCAGGCCCCTCTGCGCAACGCCGTCGCCTCCGTGCTTTCCAGTTCCGCACGAATCGCCGCCTGCATTTCGCGCTCACGTTTGGATTGCGCACGGATGGTCATCAGGCTGTAGGCGATGATGCCGACCGAAACCGTGACGATCAGGATCGTCGCGGCAGCGTAGATTGACGGATTCACGCCGCGTCGGGCGTAGCCGAAGATCACCTGCGGCAAGGTCGTGACGCCCGGCCCGGAGAGGAATTCGGAGATGACTACATCGTCGAAGGACAACGTGAAGGTCAGCATCCACGC
>JAGNOM010000267.1 GCA_017990155.1 Propionivibrio sp.
TCACCAAAACGGTCGCGCCATGCTTGTGCTTTTGCGACAATGTCACTCTCCTTGCCTAGAGAGTTTTAGACCCTCTCAGGTCTGCGCATAGCAGGTTGCTTGGGCTCTGAGTAGCAACGGAACAGAAAACACACATAAGCTTGCCTACAGGTCGTCGATTCCTGCGGTTCGGGGATCGCGCAGCGGCCTGAGTTCGCCACGCGCGATGATTTCCGGCAGTGTGAAGGCGTAACGGCCGAGCATGTTGATGTGGCCGAAGCTCAACGGGGAAAGGTGGGCGACGTCCTCGGACTTCACCTCGTATCCTTCGGCGCGCAGCTGATTGAGAGCGGCGTCCATATAGATCGTGTTCCACAGGACGACGACGTTGACCACCAGGCCGAGCGAGCCGAGCTGGTCCTCCTGACCGTCGCGATAGCGCTGGCGCAGTTCGCCACGCTTGCCGTGGAAGATCACGCGCGCCAGCCTGTGGCGATTTTCGCCGCGGTTGAGCTGTATGAGGATGCGCCGGCGATAGCTCTCGTCATCGATGAACCGCAGCAGGTAGAGCGTCTTGATCAGGCGTCCCAGCTCCTGGAGCGCACGGGCCAGTTTCATCGGGCGATCGTTGGTCTGGAGGGTGCGGGTGAGCCCGGCGGCCCGCACGACGCCGAGTTTCAGCGACCCGGCGAGGCGCAGGAGGTCGTCCCAGTGGTCGGCGATGAGGCGCACGTTGATCCGGTTCGCCGCAAGCCCGTCGAGCAGGCCGTAATCAGCTTTCCTGTCCACCCGCCAGAACCGGGAGCCGCCGATGTCGGCGATGCGAGGACTGAACTGGTAGCCGAGGAGATGGAAGATTCCGAAGATCGTGTCGGTGTAGCCTGCGGTGTCGGTCATGATCTCGGTTGGAGAAAGCTCGGTTTCCTGCTCCAGGACGAGGGCCAGGAGATAAAGGCTGTCGCGCAACGTTCCGGGAATGGTGATCGCGTTGAGGCCGGTGTACTGGTCGGACGCCAGATTGTACCAGGTGACGCCGCGCTCGTGTCCGAAGTAGTGAGGATTGGGGCCGGAATGAATGGTGCGCACCGGCACGACAAAGCGCAAGCCGTCGGCCGAGGCAACTTCGCCGCCGCCCCAGGATCGGGCGAGTGGGACCGCGTTCTGCGCCGCCACCAGTGCTGCGTTGGCGGCGGTCAGCGTCTCGGCGCGCAGAAAGTTCTGTTTCACCCAGCTCAGCCGCGATCGGCGAAGCGCCGGGCTGTCCCGCCGGACAAGCGGCTCGAAGCCAGTATTGCAGGCTTCGGCCAGGAGAACCGCGCTGACGCTCGTCGCGATGTCCTCGGCGCGTGAACCACCTTCGCTCGCGTGGGTAAAATGCTCGGCAAATCCAGTCCGCGCCTGTATTTCGAGGATAAGTTCAGGCAGATCGACATGCGGGAGTCGGGTCTCGATTTCGGTGCGAAGCGCCACGAGGCTCGGCGGCTCCTCGATCTTGTCGAGCTGCGCGACCGACAGATCGACGCCGCCGGCCGTCGTCTCGAACGACAGCGCCGGGTTGGCGGGCGCGCGATCGGCGGTTTCCCGATAGGCGAGATCAAGGCGTGTCGAAAGCCGGGTCAGTTCCTCGTCGGCCGACGCCGAGACCCCGACCGTGCGACAAACGGCCGGGCGAGCCGCTTCCCAGGCCGCGCCGGACAGAAGACCCTTGCGTGGATCGGCGTAGCGCAGCGACCGGGACGCAAAGACATCCCGCCGGCGGATCGTGCGCCGGAGCTGATCAAGTACGCACAGCCGATAGCCGAACAGGTCAATCTTGCCGTCGGCCGCTTTCAACTGGCCAATCCACTCCTTCGGTGCGAAGGCGGCGGGTGCGGGTCCAGACCGTTTGACGCCATCTTGAAGGGCACGCACGTGTTCAACGGCATCCAGGAGCGACCTGCCCGCCGGAGCCGCGTCGAGGTCGAGCCCACGCAGCAGCGCCGGCGCGAAGCGAAACTGCCCCCGGTGTTTCCTGAGTTCGGCGAAATAGACGTCGTCGGGCGGCTCGGCGAGTGCACCCACCCGGTCATAGGCGGTTTTCAGGAGATCGCGCCCCACGGTCTCGAAGATGACGGCACGAACCTCGGCGTCCGGTGTCGCCTCGTCGAACAAAACGGCGGCGGCATCGCGCAGCTTCAGCGCAGCGGCATCGAGGTCGCGAAGCGAGCGCAGACGCGCCTCCCTTGAGGCCGCCTGCGCATTGGAAAAGATCGTCGTGGTGACGACGTCGAACAGATCGATGACGTCGTCGCTGGCGCTGGCCTCGAGTGTGCGGATGAACGCCAGAAGCGTTGCGGTCCGCCGATCGTCCGGAAGTCGGGCGACCGCCTGTGCCTTGGCAGCGGACGCGAAGCGGGCGAGCGCATTGATGCGACCAGGCGGCAGCCTGTCGATTTCCGGCAACCCTTCCGTGATGACGCGGATTTCGTCGAGACGCGCCAGCGCCCGGCTGATCTCTGGGCCGCTCTGGATATAAGGACCGTCCCGAAGGCGATCGAGGGGGCTCTGGCGGACACCTTCCGGCACCACGACGAGAGCGTCGAGCCGCTCGCGCTGTTCGGGCGTCACCTTGTCGACGAGGCGGCGGAACAGACGGGCATTGGCGCGCGCGCGAACGCGGGAGACCGTCCGCTCGAGCACCGACAGTCCCGGCAGCAAAACCTTGTTGGCGAGCAGAAAGGAAACAGCTCTATCGAACAGCGCCGAGGGCCGGTCGGTGCCGGTCCAGCAAAGGGCGTAGAGAAAGCGGCTCAGCCGGAACGACACGCCGGGATCGGTGACGGAGCGATAGCCATAGCGTGCCCGGATGCGCGGGATATGTCGCCAGCGCGCCCGGTCGTTCGCATAGGCGAAAATCGCGCCCGGATCATTGAGGCCGAGTTGCTCTGCCGCGTACCCCACGGCGGACGCCGGAGCTGTCGCAAGGTCCTCGAGAAACACCCCGAGCAGGCGAACCGATCCGAGCTGGACGGCGACGCCCAGGCGGTTGCGATCGCCGCGATGCTCGGCGACAAACGCGCGATCGGCGTCATCGAGATAGAAGTACCTGACCAACTGATCGGAGGTCGGCTCGTCCGCGAAACGACCGTAGCGCCGGACCTGGTCCTCGGTGAGGAAGCTGACCGGCACGGGCTCTCCTATTTCGCGGCGACCGAACGCTTCTTGAGAAGATCAGCGGCACGCGGGCGCGGTTGGCCCTTGCTGTCGACATAGGCATAGAGCGTCGACAGCGAGACGCCGAGCTGGGTGGCGACATCACGGGCGCTGTTTTCCCGGTCCGCCATCATCGCCATCGCGGTCTTAAGCTTCGGACGGGTCATCATCCGCGGCCGTCCGCCGGCGCGACCCCGGGCTCGCGCGGCGGCCAGACCTGCCATCGTGCGCTCATGGATGAGATCGCGCTCGAACTCGGCGAGCGTGGCGAAAATGCCAAAGACAAGTCGCCCCGTCGCCGTGGTCGTGTCGACGTCACCGGTCAGCACCTTCAGCCCGATCCCCTGCTTCTGAAGCTCGCCGACAAGCCCGACGACATGCGGCAGGGATCGTCCGATCCGGTCGAGTTTCCAGATGACAAGCGTGTCGCCCTCGCGAGCGGTGTCGAGTGCCTGGGCAAGGCCGGGCCGCTCGGTGGCGCGGCCCGAACAGACATCCTCGTAGATCTTCCGACAGCCAGCCTTTTCGAGCGCATCGCGTTGAAGGTCGAGGCTCTGCTCGGCCGTCGACACCCGCATATATCCGATCAGCATGGTGATGTTCGCCCCCTTCGTCTATCAACGTAGCGGGGGCCAGGTTTTCTGGCTATAGGTTTATCCAAGGCTTTATATGAAATCGGCAGATCGTCGCGCCAGATTCGCCGGCGTGTTGTTCCGAGGTGCAGAAAACCGGGGTTTGTTGCGATGCCCGACACAGACCACCGCCCGAATGTTCCGGACCTGCCGCCGGAAGACAAGATGGGCTTTGCCGTGCCGAAGACGCCGGCCCACTCGCTCATGCTCCTGAACCGCTACATGCGGACCGACATGCTGCAGCACATCCATGTGCGTCTTCACAAGATGAGGGATGAAAACGAGCCCGGTTCCCCTTTGCATCATATGGCGAAAAGCCTCGAACAGGTCATCGGCACCTGGGACGGCATCAACCTGGTCGAATGCTTTACCCGCAACCACCTCCATATCGATCCGGATTACGAATTCCGGCCGGAGCAGGATTACCTCCACGACATCAGGCTGATGAAGCATCACCTCAAATGCCACAGGTCAACGATCAAGGAGCTGGATCGCTGGCGCTAACGCCGTGCCGGAATGTCGGAAAGCCCACCTCGGCCGCTTAAGTGAGTTTTCTGTTCCGTTGCTACTCAATGCCCGAAATGGCGGGCGTACAGCGCCGCCTCGGGCTTATGGACGCGGGGACCTATGAGCAGATCATGGCCCGGTACCTTGGCGAGAAGGTCCGACCGATCGAAGCGCCGAAGTAGGGCAGGCAACAT
>JAGNOM010000268.1 GCA_017990155.1 Propionivibrio sp.
CGACGCAACTCCGATCTGCCCGTTCATGTGTTTGATCAGCTGCTGAGAGAGCGCCAGACCCAAACCGGTTCCTTCGTGGCTCCGCGTCACGAAGTTCTCGCCCTGCCGGAAGCGCTCGAAAATGATCAGCTGATCGTCAGGACGAATCCCCGGCCCGGTGTCCTGAACTTCGATGCGCACCTGCTGGCCGTCGTTCTCGGCAAACGCCCGGACGGTCACCCCGCCCTTGCTGGTGAATTTCAAAGCGTTGTTCGTCAGATTGAGCAAGACTTGGCGCAGGCGCGCGCCGTCGGCATAGACCTGCGCCGGCAACTCTTCGTCGACCAGATCGAACGACAGGCCCTTCTTGATGGCAAAGCTGCGCTGCCCGGCCTGCACTTCTCGCAACAGGTCCGGCAAATCGACGATCTCGAAGTTGAAGCGCATGCGCCCGGCCTCGACCTTGGCCAGATCGAGCACGTCCGAGACAAGAATCTCAAGGTGCTGGCCGCTCTTGCGGATGATCTGCGCGTATTCGCGCTGTTCCGGGTCGTGCAGATCATTTTCGAGCAACTCGGCGAAGCCCATGATGCCGTTCAGCGGCGTGCGCAACTCGTGCGACATGTTGGCGAGAAACTCGCTTTTCATCCGGTTCGCCTCCTGCGCTTCACGCCGTGATTCTTCGAGCCGCGAAAACGAGAGCTGGACCTCGTCCGCCATGACGTTGAACGACTGCGAAAGATCCGCCATCTCGTCCTGACCATCCACCGCCAGTCGATGACCGAGCTCTCCGCCCTGGAAGCGCCGTATGGCGCGCGTCATTTCGGTAATGCGGCTGGTCAATGCGCCGGCCATCCAGATGGCGATGACGATCACCAGAATGACCATGACCAGCGTCGACGCTGCAAGGCCAAAGGCCGTGTGGCCCAGGTGTTCGCTGATCGAATTGAGCAGTCCCTCGCGCTCCTGCTTGAGCTTCCCGTCGGCGGCAGAAATCAGGGCGTCGATGCGTTTGCCGGACGCCGTCGCAGCCTTGTGGAAATCGTCGACATTGGCGCCGATCGTTACATAGCCGAAACCGCGCCGGGTTGCGCCGTACTGGCCGGTGTAGTACGGAATCGCCGCGGCCGTCGTCAGCTTCCACAAACCGGAAAAGAAGATCACGAACGAGCCGGACCCGCCGTGTTCGGTCAAGGCATCCCAGCCGTGGCACTGCGGCGAGAAGTTCAGATAGCGGCAATCGAGGCCGACGCTGCCGGACCCGCTCGACTCCGGCGCTGGCGTGCGTTGAAGCGACTGGTCGCGGAACGGCGGAACGTCGTGCTGAAAGTCCTGCCACGCCTTGCCGCTCGCCTTCCATTCCGACCACAGATCGCCGTCGATCCACGGCGTCGCCAAGTCGCCGGTTTCTGGATCGTAGCCAACGATAAAGTAGTCTCGCGGATGCGCAATGGAACGGCTCTTGTGATCCCAGATGAAAGCGTAGTTTCCCGATCCCGGATCGGCGATCGGCGCAAAGCGCTCGGGCGTCGGCCGCACACCGTTAACAAACGCCATCAGGTGGGCGTGATCGAGAGCCAACGTCACATAGCCGACAATTCGGCCATCCTTCTCCACTGGTGTCGCCCAGCGCACGATGCCGCGAAAGCGCTTGCCGACCGGGTTCTCCAGCCCGGCATAACCGGATTCTTGCGGCAAGAACTTGCGCTTCAGTTCCGCCGCCTTGGCTCGGGTGTAGGGACCGATCCACTGCGTCTTGACGTAAGGCCCGATGACCTCGGAGACGTAGATCTCGCCCACTTTGAGCTTTTTGAGCTCCGGCCAGTAGGTTTCCGCCTTGGCAAAGGTGTTCTCGCGCAGGCTGATATCGCGCAGCCCGGGCCGCAAAAGATCGCCGTTCTGCACTTTCACCTGCTCGACCCCGTTCGGATCGACAAAGCTCATCTCAAGAAACAGCGGCCGCAGCGCGCGGCGTCCATAGTTCTCCGGAGAACGCGTGTTGAAGTTTCTGGCGTTGTCTGGCAGTGGCGGACGGACCGGGTTATCGGCGTCGACCGGACTTTCCGGCATCCAGCCCGCACCGTCGGGCGTCGGGACGTAGTTGCCGTGTTCGTAGAGCGCCCGAACGTGCGTTGAAAGAAACTCGGCGTACGTCTTTTCGGACGGCGCTACCGCCGCAGCGCGCAACACATCGCCATCGCGGTCGTAGAGAAAATCGGCAACCTGGCGGGCGATGTCGGTGGTCAGCGCCTCGATGGCCTCACGCGAGCGCTCGTCGAGTGCGCGAACCGAATCCTCGATCGCCGTCTTGCCCGTTTGCTGCTGTGTGACACGCATCGCGTCGGCAAGCTCTACCGCACGTGACGACACGCCTTCGCCAAGCCCTTGCGCTGCTTGCCAGGCAAAGCCCGCCAGCAATACCAGCGGCACCACCTTGATCGCGACGAAGATGATAATCAGCTTGGCGCGAATGCCCATGCGCGAAAAAAACTGCGGAACCCCAACCTTCATCCATTCCCCCTAACCCGCTTTGCAGCACGGGCAAGGGAAGGATGATAGCGCCAGATTATTCCATTGTCCCGCTTAACCGCGGCGAGCCGCAGAGGCGTCAGCCACGCGAAAAGCCACTCCAAACGCCGGTGCGCGAACCGCGTGCTCGCTAATCGTTTTTCTTCAACCCGCACTTGAGCATGATCATTTCGGCCGGGCAAAACCGGGTGAAGCCGCTCTGAAAGAGGTTGGCGCCGACGAAGACAGCGAGCCAGAGGAAGTGCTTGGACAGGAACAGTGGGCTCGCCTCGGCGCCGAGAGCGAGGGAAATGAGGACAAAACTGCCGGCCATGATGCGGATCGCTCGTTCGACGTTCATGATGCGTTCTCCTTGCTGAATGCGGCGTGATAGAGCACCGGGATCACCACCAACGTGAGCACGGTGGAGACGAAGATGCCGAAGATGAGACTGATCGCCAGCCCGTTGAAGATCGGGTCGTCGAGAATGAACAACGCGCCGAGCATGGCGGCCAGCCCGGTCAACGCGATCGGTTTGGCGCGCACGGCGGCCGATTGAATCACGGCCTCGGCAAAGTCCATCCCGGTTGCCACCTGCTGCTTGATGAAATCGACGAGCAGGATCGAATTGCGCACGATGATTCCGGCCAGCGCGATCATGCCGATCATCGATGTGGCCGTGTATTGGCTCCCGAGCAGCGCATGGCCGGGCATCACGCCGATAATGGTCAGCGGAATCGGCGCCATGATGATCAGCGGCACGAGGTAGCTGTGGAAGTGCGCGACGACGAGCAGGTAGATGAGTACCAGCCCGACCGCGTAGGCGATGCCCATGTCGCGGAAAGTCTCGTAGGTCACCTGCCACTCGCCGTCCCACTTGATGCTGTAACTGGCGTAGGGATCGGCCGGCTGGCGGATGAACCATTCCTGCAGTCTCCCGCCTTGCTTCAGAGCCTTGTCGGTGAGTTGGCTGCGCGCGTCGAACATGCCGTAGAGCGGCGAATCGAGCTTGCCGGCCATATCGCCATAGACGTAGACAACCGGCAGCAGGTCCTTGTGGAAGATGGACTTCTCGCGCGGCAGATCGCGAATTTCGACGACCTCGGAGATCGGCACGAGTTGCCCTTCGCGCGAACGCACCTTGAGCTTGAGCAGGGCATCGAGTGAGCTCTGTTTCTCGGCCGGAAGCGTCACGCGCACCGGGATTTCGAACTTGGACTCGGTGTTATGCACCGGCGTCACATCGGCGCCGGCCAGCCCCATGCCCACGACCTCGACAATATCGCTCTGCGCCACACCAAGCAGCGCCGCCTTGCTTTGCAGCACATGGAGCACGCTCTTGCGCGCATCGGCCTCGACCGAGTCATCAATCGCCACGAGATCCGCAGTTTCCTCGAAGACACCACGCACCATCTTGGCCACCGCGATCTGCCCCGGATAATCCGGCCCATAGACCTCGGCGACAATCGGCGACATGACGGGCGGACCAGGCGGAACTTCGACGACCTTGGCATTGCCGCCGGCCTTGCGACCGATCGCCTCGACGGTATCGCGCACTGAATTGGCGATTTCGTGACTTTGGCGCGACCGATGGCTCTTGTCGGCCAGATTCACCTGAAGGTCGCCTGACTCCGGCGCCGCACGCAGGTAGTACTGGCGGACGAGACCGTTGAAGTTGATCGGGCTCGCCGCACCGGCATAGGCCTGATAGTTGATCACCTCAGGCACCTTGTTGACCTCGTCGCCGATTTCGCGCAACACGCGCGCCGTCTCTTCAAGCGGCGTTCCGACCGGCATGTCGAGGACGATCTGAAACTCGCTCTTGTTGTCGAACGGCAGCATTTTCAGCACCACGAGTTTGACGGCCGCGAGCGAGACCGAACCAACAATCAGCAGCAGCACGACAACCAACAACGACCTGCGCGCGATGTGTCCCTTGTTCCGGTCAAGGAACGGAGTGAGCACGCGCCGGAAAAACCGGTCAAGCTTGCCCT